>JAISBG010000257.1 GCA_031266315.1 Planctomycetaceae bacterium
CATAAAAAATTCTCCTTCGTAAGTTTTTAAAAATGGTTCTAGTAAATTGTTTTAAGCAACTTCTAAAAACCTATTTTTGACAGGATTTACAAAATTTACATGATAAAAAATCAAATAAAATCCGGTAAGTCGTGTATATCTTGTCAAAAAAATAATCTTTGCTATTTGTTAAAAGTTTTTAGGAGTTGCCTTTAATAAATTGAAAAAAACGGTTGGAATTTCTCCTCGTGTTTCATTGACCGGATTTACCATTTGTTTAACAGTAAAACTCATTTCACGCACGTCAATTTTTACGTTAATCGTACATTTTGTCAAGTGAGTCAGATAATGAGTCAAACGATGAATCAAATAATGAGTCAAAAAAATGAATTAAAAAAATTTGAAATTCCAACCGGTTTTTGTTTATTCCGCAAACAGTGCGGTGGAAAGGTATCGTTCACCGGTATCGGGCAGAATAACAACAATGTTTTTCCCTTTGGCTTCCGGTCGTTTCGCAATTTCTGTTGCCGCCCATAACGCCGCTCCCGACGAAATACCAATCAGTAAACCGTCTGTTAACGCAACAGTTTTACCGGTTGCGAACGCTGCTTCGTTTTCGACGGCGATGATTTCGTCATAAATGGACGTGTTCAGGATTTTCGGAACAAAACCTGCTCCGATTCCCTGAATTTTGTGCGGACCGGGAGTTCCTTTGGACAAAACCGGCGACGCAGCAGGTTCAACGGCAACAATTTTGAGTTTTGGATTTTTCGATTTGAGAAATTCACCGGCTCCGGTAATTGTTCCGCCTGTGCCGATTCCCGAAATGAAATAATCAATTTTACCGTCGGTATCATTCCAGATTTCCGGTCCGGTAGTTTTTTTGTGGATTTCCGGGTTTGCCGGATTATCGAACTGAGCGGGAGAAAAACTTCCCGGTGTTGATTTGAGCAATTCTTCTGCTTTGGCGATTGCGCCTTTCATACCTTTTGCGCCTTCGGTGAGAACGAGTTCGGCACCGTAAGCCTTGAGCAGATTTCGCCGTTCAATACTCATTGTTTCGGGCATTGTGAGAACGAGTTTGTAACCGCGCGACGCGGCAACCGCTGCCAAACCGATTCCGGTATTACCGCTGGTTGGTTCGATGAGCGTGGCACCGGGTTTGGTAACACCTTTTTTTTCTGCGTCATCAATCATTGCCACAGCAATACGATCTTTAACACTTCCGGCAGGATTGAAATATTCGAGTTTCGCGATAATCGTCGCGTTCAATCCGTTCTTTTTTTCGTAATTGGTCAGTTCCAGTAAGGGTGTTCCACCGATCAGATCGGTAATCCGTTTTGAAATTTTTGTCATTGTTAACTCCTTGAGTTGAAATGGGAAAGTAAAAAACCTAAAAGCCTACGGAATTACTATGCCTTATGATATTTCATTTCATCGGCTTTGTCAAGACAGGGATTCAAAAAATTTTTGGGAGAATCAATTTCGAGGTATACCGTAGCCGGTATGAGCGGTAGGCTTCGCCCTTGAATAACCGCTTCACGTTGTTGCGCTTCCGTAATCAGCTTCGTGAATTTTAAAACGGCTTGAGTATATTTTGATGTATTTTAAGGAAAAACACAAAAGAGTTGACGTGGAAATTATTTTCATAAAACCACGCCAACTCCCCCAAAAGTCGAAGCAACCAAGAATCTTATTGAAGCAATTACCATACCAATTTATTAAGAAGTAATAGAATAGTTGTAAGTAATTTATTTTCAAGGAGTTTCGCATTTGATTCTCTGAAATTTGAAGTTGGGTCTTTTCCTTTCCCCGTGATATTTCACGGTTTTCACGCAAAATATCCGTGAAATATCAAGGGGAAACAACCACATTTCACGGATTGCACAAACCGTATTAAGGCTGAATTGTGTGAACAATCCTTCGCGTTTTTTCGGTGGGCAATCCGTCCGCTGGACGGTTGCGCCGGTTGGTTTGTTATTGACTCCAAAACGGAAGGCAACACAATTTGCCATCATTAATCTGATTCACTGTCGGCGAGTACGCCGACGCGACCCTTTAGCAAATAGCGAAAGGTCACCCACCTACAAAAGGTTGCCCGCCTCATGATTTGCTTACTTTTAACGAAAATTTCGCCAATAAACTTAGGTTTTATTCAGACACATCCAGAGAGCCGCCATTCTAACAGCAACACCGTTTGTAACTTGATCGAGAATCGCAGATTGGGGACCGTCGGCAACATCCGGCGTAACTTCAAGACCACGATTAATAGGTCCCGGCGCAATAATTAACACACTTGGTTTTGCTTTTGCCAATCGTGTTGCGTCCATTCCGTAAAGGTGTGCGTATTCCCGCGTGGACGGAAACGGACGAACAACTTGCCGTTCAAATTGAATCCGTAACAAATTAAACACGTCAACCCGATTGAGAATTTTGTCGAGAGAATACGAAATTTCGACACCAATATTTTCCCATTGTTTTGAGACCAATGTTGACGGTCCGCACAAAATCACATTGGCACCAAGTGCTTTGAGACCCCAGATATTGGAACGAGCGGTTCGGCTATGGGCAATATCGCCGACAAGAGCAATTGTTAATCCTGCAATTTTACCGAAACGACGACGAATCGTCATTATGTCGAGAAGTGCTTGTGTTGGGTGTTCGTGGGGACCGTCGCCGGCATTGAGAACATGTCCGCGAATGTTTTCCGATAAAAGTTTCGCCGAACCCGGACAAGAATGACGAACAACAACCGCATCCACCTGCATCGCTTCAATATTTTTAACCGTATCAATAATTGTTTCGCCTTTGGATAAACTGCTTGTGGAAGCGGAAAAATCAATCACGTCAGCACCAAGCCGACGTGCGGCAAGTGCAAAACTGGTTTTGGTTCGGGTTGAATTTTCAAAGAACAGATTGACGCAAGTTTTTTCGGCAAGGAGAGGAATTTTTCGGTTGCCTTGAGTCAGAACAGTACGAAATCGTTCCGCTTGATCAAGTAACAACATCATTTCTTCCGCGTTAAGTTCTTCAAGCCCAAGCAGATGCCGCTGTTTCCATGCGGCAGGTATTTTTCCCCAAGTTTGTGTGTTTGTCATAACAATTATTGAAAATATACTGTGTTAGGGTTGTATTTGGTATTTTTCAAGTTTCTAAATAATTATTTTCTTGATTGATCCGAAACACCGAATAGCCCGATAGGGCTTTATTTTCGTAACCGCAGGTCTTTGAC
>JAISBG010000356.1 GCA_031266315.1 Planctomycetaceae bacterium
TCAACGAACTGATACAATTGCGTTGACATCGTTGACGGTACGTGCGGTGAAATGTTCATCGTTGAACGACTTTGCCGCAGATTTGTAAACCGGAAGAATTAGAGCAGATAATCATTTTAATAAATTGACGGTTTGGGAATATTGATTTTTGTCATTTCAACAGATAAAATAAGATTATCAGAAAAACATTTGATAATGATGTAAATCTGTAAAAACGGCAAGATTTTACTTTATCTGATTTTATCTCCGCCTGATTTTCGTAAAGTAGGAAATCTGCAATGAGATTCATTTTGAGTATATTTGCCAATTGCGACATACAGCCCTTTTTTTTTCTTCTTGTTTTATTTATATTATTAAAAGAATCATTACTTGTAATTAGCCTTACTCACAGAAGAGGATGCAACCCAATACATCGGCACGAATCATGCTTGGCGTCGGCGATTACGGCGCTACCAAAGAACAAGGCGGAGTCATTCGGACGATGGCACTGGGATCGTGTATTGGTTTGATGATTCTTGATCGGGGTACTCGGTGTGTTGGTATGGATCATATTGCCTTGCCGGAATCCGGTGTTTCACCGGATCGGGCAAAACAGTTACCGGGTTATTTTGCTGATACCGGTATTCCCGCTTTAATCGACTTGATGAAACGAACTGGCGGTTCGCTTTCCAAACCATCAAACCTGATTATTAAAATGGCGGGCGGAGCGAATGTGGCTGATCCGAACAATACGTTTAATATTGGTAAGCGTAATGTTTTAGCCGCGAAAAAAATTCTTTGGCAATTCGGTCTTGGTGCCATTGCCGAAGATGTTGGCGGTTCGCATAGTCGAACCGTAACCTTGTATCGTGATTCCGGGCGCATTATCCTCTCTTGCCCCGGAAGACCGGACTGGGAACTGTAATTTTTATGGAGATGAACCACGAGAGGAAAATAAAGAAATTAGTAAAAAAAAGAATATTTGAAGAAACATTTGTTTGGTAACGAAACTCACAATTCACGGCGATTTTTTCGACAAGAATTTTGAGAATGATTAAGAACGATTGAATTTTATCATTTTAAATTTCTTTTTTTCATTTACCATTTTCATGAGTCTCCCAAATGATAAAGAATATAGTAATAGCAGATGATTCTGCGTTGGCGAGAATGTTTATTCGCCGTTGCCTTGAAATTGCGGGACTTGGGGACGCAAACTTCTTCGAAGCCTCCGACGGAAGTGAAGCGATTGCCAAGATGAAAGAAATCAAGGCGGATATGCTTGTTACGGATTTGACCATGCCGAATATGAACGGCATTGAACTGATGCGAAAAATTTCCGCTAGTCCGCGTCTTAGCGGGACACCGGTTCTTGTTGTAACGAGTGCAGGCAATGAAGAACAGCGTCGGGAATTGTTGGAACTTGGAGTTACGCGAATCCTTTCCAAACCGATCAGTCCGCCCATTCTGATCGAAGCAATTCAGCAAGTCAATAACCTCCTACGCGGAACAACAGATAACACATAACATCGTGAAACCATTTGAAAAAGTCAACATCATTTATCTGAATTGATCCGGTACATGATTCAACAATCATTCCTTATTATTTATTCCTTACTCCCATGCTCCCGAAAAACTGTGGTCAACTGTTGTACAATGCTGTCCGTGAAACATTGGAAACAATGGCGTTTGCGGAAGTGATTCCTTGTTCTATCAAGGTCGGAAATGAAGAATTTGCGCAAGACGATGATTTTGCGATTGGTCCCGGCATCAACAGTTCCGGTTCGACGGTGGTCAACGGTTGGGGCGAAGGATCGTCGATTTCCACCAATCTTGATAGTTGGGGAACCGTTGTTCCCGATACATCGGAAGATGATAGTTGGGGAACCGTTGCTCCAGCGGAAACCGGTAAAACATCAGCGTTGGCTGATAATAATTGGAATGAACCAGCCCCGCCTGCAACTGATGAGGAGTACGATGATGCCGATTGGGGAAGCGGTATTATTCGACCTAATGCGGAGGATCCGTGGGGAGAAGCCAATTCTCTGAGTAATCAGACGGAGACGACGGCAATGAAACCCAAAGAAGCCGATTTTGATAATTTGATTGCCAACTTGTCCGATTGGTGTTGGGCGTGTATGAAAGTTAATTCGCCGGACATTCATTCCGTGTGGTTCATTGTTTCCAAAAGTCTGGCAAACGCATTAGCGCGGAATATGTATGCCGGAGAAGAGTTTCAATTGGACAATCCGCTTATTCGTGATTTGATTGCGGAGTTGACCAATGTTCTTGGCGGTCGGCTTATGCTTTTGCTTGAAGAGTTGGGGGGCAAATTCACGTTGACGGTTCCTGAAATTGGTTTCGGGTTGCCTGATGTTCCTGAGCAAGGTTATGAGACGGCAATCTGTAAGATTGTTGTTGACGGTGAACATCCTGTTATTGTTGCTCTTTGTTTTAATCAGGGCGGAATCCTCTCACCGGACAACGCGTCGTAATCACCAAACCACAACCCTTTGTTTTGAGAACCGCACAACGGTCATAAAGATTACGTGTTCACATTCCAACCGATAGAATTGCTGATTATTTTATTTGCATGTTTTGCGTTGGTTTCGGGACTTTCATTTCTTATTTTGCGGCGGCGTGATGAAATACTTCAGGACTTTCTGACGCCGGACGAACCCAATATTGAGCAGGAATTTTTCCAACGAAAACCCGTTGAAGAACCGGCGGAACCAGAAGAAGTTCACGAAGAAGCAACAGTTAC
This sequence comes from Planctomycetaceae bacterium, assembly GCA_031266315.1. GTDB lineage: Bacteria > Planctomycetota > Planctomycetia > Pirellulales > Thermoguttaceae > WRKP01. The sequence continues at coordinate 2,741 of JAISBG010000356.1, forward strand.
CGAAGCAGAGTCGTTGCCGGATATTAGTTGGGGAGTTAACGAACAACAAGAACAATGAGTTAATAACTGATGTTACGCACCGGTAAAAAAGTCAGTCAAACACACGAAAAATCGAAAGAGGTGGGCGATCCGCCCGCTGGGCGGTCGCGCCGGTTGAGT
>JAISBG010000392.1 GCA_031266315.1 Planctomycetaceae bacterium
AACTTGCCCCTGTTAAACGGCGGCAATTTGATTCCAAAACGAAAGGCAATACCGTTTGCCATCGTTAATCTGGGTTCACAGTTGGCTATCGCTGACGCGACCTTTCAGCGAAAGGTTGCCCACCTCTTTTTGCGAATTTTTCAATGTTTAGACACCTAATCCGGTAGAATTCGTATTTTTTATTAACTACTGTTGATTTGTTAAATTGGGTTGTTTTTTCTTAAAATTCCTTTTTTGTGGATTTTTCCGGTTGCTCAGACGATATTACAAGATGATTGCGGATTCGTCTGAATCTTTTCTTTTGAAGAGAATTTTAAATCGGTTTCCGTTTGCCGGAATACGGTGATTTTTGAATGGAATAATTTAGTTAATTAGTTGGTTGGTTAATATTGATTAATATTATTAGTTAATAAATGTTAAAAGGAGAGGAACATTGAAAACGGCTTTTCGGAAAATATTCACTTCACCCATTTTGTGGGGCGGTTTACTGAGTTTGGGCTTTTATTTTCTAATTCATAACGGGGTGCTGAATCACCCGTTAATCGTCCGGTATTTTGCAGGGCATCCGGTCGAATATATTACGACCATCATGTTTTTTGTTGGAATTGCCATTCTTGGAATCAAATATCTCCACGTCTTGTTCCAACGGCATTTGTTGCGGCAAAGTCCAATTTTAGAACCGGATTACAAGGTTGATGTCCGTTATACCAACCGTTATCTGAACATTTTGTCGCAACATGAACAAAAATACGGTTCGTCCATTTTAACCCGCCGGTTGCAACTCGCCTTGAATTTTGTACGGCGTTGCGGTTCGGCGGAAGAACTTGATACGGAACTCCGTTATCTCTCCGATGAAGATGCCGCCAAAGCAGACACGGATTACGGTTTGGTTCGGCTTATCCTTTGGGCGGTTCCCATGCTCGGTTTTCTCGGAACTGTTATTGGTATCACCGCCGCATTGGACAGCCTCGACCTGAATACCATCAACGAATCAAGCCGGAAACTTTCCGAAGGTCTTGCGGTTGCTTTTGATACAACAGGGTTGGCAATTGCGTTGGATGTGGCACTTTTCTTTATTCAGTTTGTTGTTTACCGCGAAGAAAACAACCTGATTCGAGAAACCGACAAATTGGCAGACGACGAATTGCGTGGGCGGTTTGAACAGGGAATTAGTTCGGAAGACAACAGTCAGATTACCGCAGTTCGCCGGATGCTCGAAACAGTGATCACTTCGCTGGAACAGTTGACAACACGGCAATCGAAAATCTGGGAACAAAGTATGTCGGTTGCCAATCAGCGGTTTTCGCAAGTAACGGAACAAAATGTGGAAATTCTCAAGAGTTCGCTTCTTTCGGCACTGGACGAAAGTTTGTCGCATCACGCCCAATCGCTTGTTCACGCCGAATCGCAACTCATGGACAGGGCAAGAGAAACGACCTTAAAATTCAGCGATGCCCTGAAACAGAACGCCGCCGGATTACTTTCGTTACAGGAAGAAACAGTACGCCAGACCGAAGCGGTGCGGGATGTTGTCGGAACCAGTACTCAACTTATTAAACTCGAAGAACGGCTGCACGAAAATCTCGCGGCATTGGCTCAGGTCGGTAACTTTGAAGAAACCGTCAACAGTCTTGCCGCCGCTATTCATCTCCTCAACGGCAGACATCACTTCGGAGAGTACAAACGCGCATGAGTCGAAAATTCGTTCCCAAACGACGCACGGGAAACGGAGAAAATAAAGTAACACTTTTTCCGTTTCTTGCTGTTCTGCTTTGCACGATGGGAGCATTGATCATGCTTCTGGTTGTTATTGCGCGGAATGTCCGGGAGCAAAGTGTTACGGTTATTAGTCCGGCGGCGTCAACAGTTTCCGAACAACAACCGCAACAACTCACCGAAGAACAGGCAACGGAAATTCTTGATCAAATCAAAATGGGAACCGAAGAAGCCGAATGGTTCGCCGAAAATCTGAATCTGTCGAAAAAAGAAGCGGAAGAAACTCTTGCAGAAAAACGTACACAATTGACTTTGGCGGAAAAAGAAACGCAAAAAGTTCACGAGGAACTCGAACGGCTCGCCGGACTAGCCAAACAACTCGAACATAACGAAAAAACAACAGCGGATAATGTTGCGAAATTAAAAACATTGTTGGAACAACGGAAACGGCAACAACAGAAAGAAGAACTGGAACTTGCCGAACTTCAAAAAGAAGCCGCGAAAGACGCTAAATCATACGCTATTATTCCCTATCGCGGAACTGCCGGAACTTACCGCCGTCCGATTTATATTGAATGTCGTGACAATAAAGTTATCATTCAGCCGGAAGGAGTGGAATTGACCGAAGCGGATTTTCTTTTTGCGAACCGTCCCGACAATCCGTTAGATACGGTTCTTCGTGTGATTCGTCAATATTATCTGGAAACGAATCAGATTGTACGAGGAACAGAACCGTATCCGTTACTAATTGTTCGCCCTTCCGGTGTTGAAGCCTACGAAGCAACACGTCGGGCAGTCGGAACATGGATTCGAGAATTTGGTTACGAATTGGTCGAAGAAGACAGCAATGTCGAATATCCCAAACCAAGTGAAGAACTCAAAACGCGAATCGAAAAACAACTTGAAGTATCACGTTACCGTTTGGCGGGTTATCTGAGTGCCGTGCAAGCCGAACAACAGGCAGCCGTCCGTGCGCAACAATATCGGCTTGATCATCGCGGCAATGTGTTACCGTCCCAAGAAACCGCACCAATTCCGCGAAACCGCCGGAATAATGGAAACAATAACCGCGAAACCGAACGAAACGGAGGAATTCGCGGCAACGGTTCTGCCGGAATAACTCAATCTCCCTCTGCTGATTACCGTCGTGAATCGTTCAATAATAATCCTGATCCCGATATTTCATTGATTGAACGTCGTGAAAACAACGGAAACAGTCCGGTTTCTGTTACGGATAATCCGGTTGCCGGTGAAAGGAACAAAATACCGCAACAAAATCCCACTTTCGGAACTCAAATTATTATGGAGGGAACTCACGCTCCGGTTGGTCAATCTTACAGTTCCGAATATTTTCCGCAACCACAACAACCACAGCAATTGCAACGACAATTTCAACAACCACAACAACTATTACAACAACAACAAGGAACACCATATTCCGAATCGACCATTTCTGTTCCTAATACGATGGATATGAAGTTGTTGCCGACGGATTCAAATTATTCAAAGAGCGATTCAAAATATTCGGAACAATTAAAACAATTCAAAGGACAACCGTTACCGCAATCGGGAACTTCCATGACCGGACGCGGAACACCCGAAACACCGCAAAATCGTGCCGACAATTGGGCGTTACGGGATGCTGTGCCGTTTACTACGGCTGTTTCCCGAAACATTAAAATCCAATGCGAAGCGAATCAATTTGTTTTGGTTCCACAAACCGGTTTATTGGGTTTTCGTGTGATACCGATTACCAACTCCGTTTATGAATCGACAGACAAACTTGTTACGGTTATTTGGGAATTTATGGATTCATGGGGAATTGCGGGTGAAAAAATGTATTGGCGTCCGGTACTTCAGGTAAAAGTTTTGCCCGGCGGTGAACAACGGTTTCAAGAATTAAAATCATTACTCCAAAACAGCGGAATCGTTATAGTTAATAGTGAATAATATTTCAGTGGAATTTTCGTTAAAAGTAAGCAAATATGGGTAGGCAAATATAAGATGGACGACCTTTCGCTATTTGCTAAAAGGTCGCGTCGGCGTACTCGCCGACAGTGAATTAGATTATAACAACGGAAACTATACTGTGTTAGGGTTCTATTCGGTATTTTTTAAAAGATTGAAATTAAGTTT
>JAISBG010000465.1 GCA_031266315.1 Planctomycetaceae bacterium
GTTTTGCATTGCCCTTTCAGGGCGATTGTTCGGGAAGGACTTACCCACCGCGTTGCGGTGGGTTGTTATGCGTTGCCCCTAAAGGGACGAAGGAAAAACTGATATTTAGCCCCTGCGTAATATGAGTTACGATAATAAGGTAGGCGGTTTTTTGTTGAAGGACATTTATTTATGGTTGTGTCGGTGATAGCCGACGGTGAATTGGTTTAACGTCAGTAATTCGTGTTACTTTTTGTTTTGGTGCTAAATTGCTTGTCGTAATCAAATATTTGTCGGCTATCGTCAACGCAACCGTAGATAAAAAAATTGTTCAGCGAAAGGTTTGCCTACCTCATTTAATTACAATAATTTCGGATCAAGGATAATATGTTTAATGAGTCGGCGGTTCCATGTGTACACGGCGTGAACCATTCCGTTTTTTGTTTGAATAATAGACGGATACGAAAATTCCGCCGTCGGCGTACATTCCAATACGGCAATTCGTTTCCAATCGTTGCCGTCCTTCGATACCGCAAGATTGAGCATCTCCCGATTACGCGGAAATATATTTTCGTCCGCGTGGTTCGTATGATTGTAAATGAGAAGTTGCCGTCCATCTTTTAACGTAACAGCGTCGGTTCCTGAATTGGGATTCGGCAGGGAAAGTGGTTTTATTGGACTCCACGTTTTGCCGTGATCTTCCGACCATGTTTGCCAGAGGGAACCTTTGTTGTTACGGTTTCGCGCGATTAGTTGCAGTTTTTCGTTTGGATAAACGAGAATACTTGGCTGAATGGTTCCGCCTTGTTCGGGGGTGTTGATCGGTTCGGTAGTTGACCATGTTTTTCCACCGTCAGACGAACTTTCAACATGAATTTGCCACGCTTTACCTTTTTCACGGCTACTGGGACAAAGAATCACGCCGTCAAGTTCAACCGGTTTGTTTTTAACGGGACCGATAAAACCGTTCGGTAATTTTGGGCGGTTTATCCAAGTGATTCCGTCATCGTTGGAAATCATCCATTCGCCCCACCAATTTTCAGGATTGGAACCGACTTTGAAAAAGAGCATGAGCGTACCGGATGACGGTTGAAAAAGAACAGGATTCCAACAAGGCAATGATTTACCGTCTTCTTGTTTTCCGTTGGCAACTTCAACTGATTTTGACCATGTTCCGTTTGTTTTTCGGGCAAGCCAAATTCCAACATTAGCATGTCCTTCGTGCCTTCCGCCAAACCAAGCGGCAAGAAGTGTTCCTTTATCCGACTCAACAATTGTTGAAGCGTGGCACTGCGGATAAGGAGCAGAAAGGTAAATAAATTCCTCTTCCACAAGTCCAGAACGCTCTTCTTCTGCCGGCACAATAGTTTGCGCAACAATAAACGAAGCGATTGAAGAAAAAAGTACCATCAAAGTAATTGAGGTAAAAACGATAAAAAATTTCTTTTCTGTTTGCATTGGTTCGTTTGGGGAAATTTTTTAAACAATTGTTTAAAAAATTGTTTGAAAATGATCGTAACTAAAATAAATTACATGAAACAGATCAATCTTTCAAGTGTAATTCCGCGACAAACAGATATAATTTCACGACAATTTGTCTCAATTGTTACGGTATTCAGCAGTTGTTTTGTCGTAACCGTTCACACAAAGTCAAAATAAAGACAATATTATTTGTCCATGATTTCTAAGTCCGTAGGACTTGTACATGGATAACCCCGTGCAAGTGCAACGCAGCACGGGGAACGCAAACATAACATACGGAACTGCGTAGCAGTTCAACAGAAAATACTTATTCCTTGCCGTGATAGTGTTGAACTGCTACGCAGTTCCGTTGGAGGAGGAGACGCAACTCCGTGCTGCACTTCGTTTGCACGGGGTTATCCATATTAAAGTCCTACGGACTTGAGCATCAGAGCCAACTCCTCACTTTCATTTTGATTTCTCATGAACGGTTACGTTTTGTCTGCCTACAAATCTTCTTCTAAAAGAACAATACATTCGGCAGAAATCGCCTCTTCACGACCAATAATACCAACTTTTTCTCCGGTTTTGGCTTTGATACCAATCTGATTCGGAGCAATTTCGAGAATTTGTGCAATTTTATTTTTAATCGCCTCTTTGTAAGGAGCGATTTTCGGATGTTCGGCGAAAATAATTGTATCAATATTTGCTATCCGCCAGCGTTGCGACCGGACAGTGTTCCAAACGATTCGAAGCATTTCCGCAGAATCACGGTTCTTGTTACCGGAATCAGTGTCGGGAAAAAATTCACCAATATCTCCAAGTCCGGCGGCTCCTAATAACGCATCAGTAATTGCGTGGAGTAATACATCGGCGTCACTGTGACCAAGCAAACACCGCGAATGTTCAATACGAACTCCGCCAAGAAGAATCGACGAACCTTCCACTAACCGATGAGTGTCATGACCCAAACCAATTTTGTACATTTTTAATAATTAATTGATGTTACGCATGATAGGCAAAAAGGACATGAAGAATTTGTCAAAGTATTTGTCAAAAAACATTTTCCGTAGCCCCGCATGGGGCGTGATGTGCATAACCGGCGGTGAAGCGAAGCGCAACCGCCGGCTCGGAACTTATCCCCAACAAAGCCCTGCAAGGGCGAGATCATTTCATGATTTTTTGATCAATGATCAATGTTTGATAATCTCGTCCCTGCGGGACTTTTGATAGCGTGCGGCAATAGTTCCGGCGGTTGCGCTGCGCTCCACCGCCGGTTATGCATATCACACCCCTGCGGGGTTGATAACACTTCGACAAAACCATGACCATTACTAAAACTCTCCATCTCGTGCATAACATGAGTAATTAATGAAACGTAACTATTTTTTTTATTACATTTCCGGCAGTTGTATTTTCTGTTGCTACAATCTTAATTTTTGAAACTGTCGGCGAATTTTTTTATGTTTTTGGTGGAATTGGTTCGGGCGGTTGTTCTTTTTTTTTCGGCAGAATGATTTTAAGCGGAATCCAAACAACAAGGAAAACCGGCAGGAACAGAAGAATACCCAACAAAAACATTCCGAGAACTACAGTATTGTCCAGCATTGTCCAGGGAACAACCGGAAGACGAAATAATGTTCCGATTATTTGCTGTCCTTGCGCCGAAACCAGAATTTCACACCCTATCCGTTCTGCCAATGGATACAGCCAAGGCGCAAAAAAGGAAATCACCAATGTTGTCAGAACACCGATAATTATGTTGGCATGAGATAAAAAGAACAAAATTGCAAGCACCACAAATAGAAGATTTGCTTTCGGAAGAAATCCAAGCAAAACTCCGAATGTGATTCCGAGTGCGATTTCGCGAGGTCCCAAACGTCCTGTCACTGTGTTCATGATTTAACCTTAACCTTCAACCTGATTGGAGGATTTGTTCAATTTTTTGAATCATTTCGGTAATATTGAAATGTTCGGTATGAATCGGGTGGTTTTTGTCCACCCATTGATCCACTTTTTTCTGAGCGGTAACAACGGTGCTGTGCGAGCGGTCGCCGAAATACTTCCCGATCTCGGAGAGAGCAGACCGTGTGTATTTTCGAGCGAGCCACATCGCCAGCATTCGCGGTGCCGCAATCTGTTTTGCACGGCTTTTCGATTGAAGGGCTTGTTCTGAAAGTCCAAACGTTTCACAAACAACCTTGGCAATATCCTGAAGCCGAACATCGCGCCGCTGAATACGGATCAAATCACCCAATGTTTCCTCAGCAATATCTAAAGTAATCGGTTCATTTTTCGTCAGATAAACAGCGTGAAGCCGGTTCAAGGCTCCCGAAAGTTGACGAGCATGAACTCCAAGCCGCGATGTTACCATACGGCAAACATCTTGTCCAATCGGCAATTGACGTTGGGCAACCATGTTTTGAAAAATACGGAACGACATCTCGCGCTCCGGTAACTCAATACCACAAACCATTCCCGATTCAAGCCGACAAATAATTTCGTTTCGCAAACCATTCAACTCTTTAAGCGGACAATGACCCGTAAAAACCATCTGGACTCCCTGATTCCGAAGCGTATCAATCGTATAAAGAAATTCCGTTTGTGTGGCGTCTTTACGGGAAAGATATTGAATATCGTCGATCAACAGAACAGAGATTCCCGAAAATTTGTTGCGAAATCCCAGAATACCGTTTCGTGAAGAACCGGGTTGAATATTTTCCAGAAACGACGAAATAAACTGTTCC
>JAISBG010000534.1 GCA_031266315.1 Planctomycetaceae bacterium
GGGTTTCTTTTGGAAGTTTCCATCCCGGAATTTGTCCGTTTCTTCTTGGTGATGGTGCGGTCGTGCCGGTTGCGGTAACAACAGCAACCTCAATCCTTTATAAATTTTCACACATCAACGATGGAAATCCTGTCGCATTGCCCCAATAAATAGATTGTTTTCTCCGTAAAAAGTGAATATCTGTTCGCTGAATGGTCATGCCGGTTGAGTCATTATTGACTCTAATCGGTATGACCCTTTATAAAATATTCTGTTATTGAATCAAATTACACAGAGACGGGACATTGCCTAATACTGTTTGCGCAAACAATATTTATTACGTTCCTAAAAAGTCCGTAGGACTTGAATAGGGATAACTCCGTGCAAACGAAGTGCAGCACGAGGTTATCCATGTACAAGTCCTACGGACTTAATAATACACATTTTACCAAATAATTGCTCTGATGCTTCATGAACGGTTATACAGTGTTAGTGTTACATTTTATGATTTTTGCTACAAAAACTAGTTTGTAATTAATATTACAACAAGTGAATCATTGAACGAATACCTATCCTATTTTGAAGTTTTGATTTACGTGATATTTTCTGGCGAAAGCTAGCCGGCTTCGTTCCAATCCGGCATTGGAATTGCCAGCATTGCGGCAATTGCCCGAATCAATTCGCCTTCTTTGACCGTAATTTTTCCGTCATAACGAATACAAATCATTAACGCCGTAAAAATCCGCTTTTTCAACGTTGGTAACGTTTCCGCCAGAATCCGAAGCGATTGGTCAAACCTCAAAACCGTACAATCCGTATCACACAACATCAAATCAGTGAAACCAAGTTCTTGTTTCGCCGCTTCAAATGCCTTTTGCGTTTCGTTTTTGTCGGTATGACCGGAGTAAGCAAGAAACGATAATACCGCAATAACCGGTTGCCGGACAGAATCAAGTGTTGAATAACGTACACTAATCGGTTTGGCAATACCGAAATGAACGTCAAGATCACGTAACAAAATTGCCTTGAGTGTGTATTCGAGCAAACTCATCTTTTGATCGGCGGCAATCAGTTTGTTAACAATTTCAGAAAAATAGTTGTATTGCGTCAACGTCAACTGACGAAGCGACACCATAATCCGTTGAGCAAGCGGAATTTTTGTATTGTCGGCAAGTTCCTGTAAATGTTGGAATATCTGTTGCGTTTGCCGGACAATAAACGGCGTTTCCGAAACAGAAAGTATTCCGAATTGTTGTTGCCGGATTGTTTCGTCGGCATCCAACAGGATTGCGTAAAAGGTTGCTTTCGCGGTCAACGGCTCCCGCGCGGCATCGGCAATATCATCGGGAATACTTTGTAACAATAGTCCGGCAATCAGAATTTTTTCAGGATTAATATTGCCGATATTTTCGATAGAATTATTTAATAAATTGTCTAATAAATTATTTGATAAATCGTTTGATAAATTATTTAATCTTTCCTGTTTGTCCGAAAATTCTGTTCCGTTATATTTCCGTTCTTGGGGTTTTATTTCGTCCATAATGTGAACCGGTTCAATCTGTTTCGGAAAACGTCCGTCAAAATGCGGGTCAATCCGCCGAATCCGTGTTGTCAGATCGGGATGTGTCGCAAACATATTGCCAAACGAAAACATACTGCAAACGTTACCGAAAAACAAATGACTGGCTTCGGCGGCGTGTTTGTTGGAAACGGCACTCCCAATATTCGGACAACCAATCTTTTTCAACGCTCCGGCGATACCGTCCGGATTCCGCGTAAACTGCACCGCGGAAGCGTCCGCTAAAAATTCGCGTTGACGTGAAATAGCCGCTTTAATAATCGCACTAAAAAACATTCCAACATAACCGAGAATCATCACGCCCAAACCAATTAACACAATAATTATTGTGCCGCTGCCTCCGCTTTTTCTGTTGCGATTATTGCCTGAAACAGAACCGAGACGCATTGCGTAATAACCGACAACCGTTAAAATTTGTAACCCAAACAAAATTCCAATCAGCCGAAGATTCATCCGCATGTCGCCGTTTAAAATGTGCGAAAATTCATGAGCAATCACGCCTTGTAATTCGTCGCGGGTAAGAAGATCAACTGTTCCGCGATTGACGCCGATAACCGCTTCTCGCGGCGAAAATCCAGCGGCAAATGCGTTAATTCCGGGTTCGTTGTCCATAATGTAAACCGTCGGAACCGGCACTCCGGCTGCAAGAGCCATTTCCTCGACAACATTGTAAAGACGCCGTTCCGCAGGTTGATACGTTGACGGAGAAATCGCGCGACCGCCAAGTGATTCGGCAATCGCACGACCGCCGCCGGACGATAATTCCGAAATTTTGTAGCAACTACCGCCAAGAACCAATAACAGAACTCCGCCAACCGTTCCAAATAAAATGACCGGATCAAACGGATTACCGCCGTTCGGAACAATACAGAAAGCAACCAAAATATAAACCGCCGCAACAAGCAACACCACCGCTAAACCGTACAGAAATACCAGTAATATTGTCCGCTTCTTCGCTTGTTCCTGATGTTGAAAAAAGTCCATAATTGTATCAGATTTTTATTAAATGTAGTCAATCATCAGGTAAATAATCATAAGGTAGGCGACTTTTTGCTAAAAAGTCGCGTCGGCGTTAGCCGACAGTGAATCAGATTTAATGATGACAAATTGTGTTGCCTTCCGTTTTGGAGTCAATGAAGAGTCAACCGGCGCGACCTTTCAGCGAAAGGATCGCCCACCTTATATTTTGCCCGCGTCAATGAATAATTGTCCATGTTAAAACTCTTTTCGGTTTGCCGCCGGTAAAGTTAAAACGTAACTTTTGGGGCTTGGCGTTCGGATTCGTTTTCGACTTCAAACAGGGTTGCCGCGCCGAAATTGAATATTCCTGAAACAAGATTCGACGGGAAAACTTCACGGCTCGTGTTGTAATCCATTACGGAATCGTTGTACGCCTGCCGTGAAAAAGCAACTTTGTTTTCCGTCGAAGTCAACTCTTCCTGTAACGCAAGCATGTTTTGGTTCGCCTTCAAATCGGGATATTGTTCGACAACAACCATGAGCCGGTTCAACGCTCCGGTCAATTCGCCTTCCGCACGGTTTAGTTTTTGTATCGCCTGCGGATCACTCGGATCAGCCGCCGCTTTGCCTGCCGCACCCTGCGCCTGATTTCGTGCGTTAATAACCGCTTCAAGCGTTTCACGTTCATGTGTGAGATACCCTTTGACCGTTTCGACAAGATTCGGAATCAAATCGTAACGTCGTTTTAGCTGAACATCAATTTGTGAAAAAGCATTTTTGTACCGGTTTCGTTTTGTAATCAAGCCATTGTAAATTCCAATGACCCAAAGAAAAACAATGACTACAAACAAAAATAATCCGCCAAGAATTATAAAAGACAATACTTCCATAATTAAATTTCTCCTGATAATACGATGTTAAAGTTAAGATTAAAGTAAGTGATTTTTTATCGCAACAAAAAAAATAGAGCAACCGCAAACAAAAATAACCCGCCAAGAATTACAAAACTTAATATTGATACTGACATAAATAAGTTTCTCCTGATAATATACTCTTCACACTTTAAAATTCGGTTTTCGTTTTAGTAAGGGACACGACGAACAATGAACACCTATCACAAAAACTTAAAACTCAAAGCAACTTCTAAAAACCTTTACAAAGATTTATTTTTTGACAAGATATACATGACTTACTGGATTTTATTTGATTTTTTATCATGTAAAT
>JAISBG010000602.1 GCA_031266315.1 Planctomycetaceae bacterium
GCAAGTCGGCTAACGCCGACGCAACCTTTTAGCAAAAGGTTGCCCACCTTATGATTGCTGACCTTTAATTTTACGATTCTGGTGGGAAACACCTAATCCGGTAGAATCAGAAAAATCGTAAGTAATAATATTACCTTGACCTTGATTTTTCGTGGATGGCTGCGGAAAAAACTTGCAATCCTACCGGTTACTTTTTTATCTGTGTTGAATATTGGCGAGGCTTTGTGTACAATGGTTCCACTATGCTTGTCAAAATCAAAACATTTTCGTTGCTTGGAATTGACGCGGTGCCGGTTGATGTTGAAGTTGATTGCGCCGACATGGGGATTCCGAAAACAATTCTGGTAGGACTTCCTGAAACGGTTGTTAAGGAAAGTACGTTCCGAATTGAACGCGCTCTTGAAAATTCCGGCTTTTTCAATCCGATTCACCGAACAATAATCAATCTTGCTCCGGCGGATTTACCGAAACAGGCGGCATCATTTGATCTTCCGATTTCGCTTGGTCTTCTGGCGGGAAGCGGTCAACTTCCGGCAACCGTGTTGAATCAGTTTGCGGTTGTTGGTGAATTGGCGTTGGACGGTACTATGCGTCCTATCAAAGGGGCATTGTCCATTGCGTTGTCGGCGCGTGAACTCGGTATCAAACATTTAATTGTTCCGTCCGAAAACGCTTCTGAAGCCGCCGTTGTCGAAAATCTGAACGTTATTCCGATTTCTTGTCTTAACGAAGCGGTTGGATTTTTGAATGGTGAAATCGAAATCGAACCGGTTGCGTCGGTTGATTTGAGTATTTTTGAACAATTAAGCGAATCCGAACACGATTTTTCTGATGTTCGCGGTCAGGAATCGGCGAAACGTGCGATGACAGTTGCGGCTGCCGGCGGTCATAATATGTTGATGATTGGTCCGCCCGGAACCGGTAAAACTATGCTTGCCAAACGGTTCGGAACCGTGTTGCCGAAACTTTCGTTGTCCGAATCGCTCGAAACAACACGGGTATTCAGTGTTCTTGGTTATCTCAAGGGCGATGTTCCGCTTATTGCAACGCGACCGTTTCGGGAACCGCACCACACGATCAGCGAAGCGGGACTTGTCGGCGGCGGTTCTCCGCCCAACCCCGGTGAAATCAGTTTGGCACACAACGGCGTGTTGTTTCTTGACGAGTTACCGGAATTTAACCGCCGGACGCTGGAAGTGTTACGGCAACCGCTTGAAGACGGAACTGTTACAATTGCCCGTGTTGCGCAAACGAGTACGTTTCCCGCAAATTTTATTTTGATTGCGGCATTGAATCCGTGTCCTTGCGGTTATCGTAACGATCCCCGCCGGCAATGCCGTTGTTCGACTTTTCAGATTGAACGGTATATCAATCGGATTAGCGGTCCCTTGTTGGATCGGATTGATATTCACATTGAAGTTCCACCGGTCGATTATGCCGAACTTTCTACCGCCGCACCGGGAACTTCCAGCGCGGATATTCGAACACAAGTTCTCGCCGCACGAAAAATTCAGGCTGAACGGTTCGCGAAATCGAAAATCCGTTACAACGCCGATATGTCGCATCGGCAGATTGTGAATTATTGTAAACTCGACGAACATGGACATTCGATTCTCAAAACGTCAATGGAAGATTTCGGTTTATCAGCGCGTGCTCACGACAAAATTTTACGAATTGCCCGAACAATTGCCGATCTGGATCATTCGGCAAACATCACGTCAATGCACCTTTACGAAGCAATTAATTATCGGACATTGGATAGGAAACTCTGGAAATAATTGCAACAACTCGGTGATAGAGAGACAACCCCAAAGGGTCTGATGAACACCGCAACAATATTGTACACGCCGAAGGATTATGTTTTTTCCACAAAATCAGTTCAAACCGGTTTTAATTCTTTTTTATGTTATTGTTGCGTCTTCTGTCTGGAAGTATTTTTCAATTCCGATTGCAGCGGGTTCTTTCGATAATAATTGGGCAACACTTTTTTGGCTTGGCATGTATCCGCTTGTTGGTTCGTTTTTATTGTTCGGAGTGATTCCGATGGCGATTATCCGATACGTATTTCATGAACATCTTACGGATTACGGACTTCGGTTTGGTATTCCGTTACGTACAATCCGCTCGTTTCTGATGGCGGCACCAATGGTAATTCTTATTGCGGTTTTAACCGGTCATAACGCGGCGTTTTTTGATGTTTATCCGTTGAACGAGGCAATCCGCCCACAAAACGCCCGAATTGGTTATTCGTTTTTTGCAATGCACGCGGTCATTTATTTGGGATATTATTTCGGTTGGGAATTTATGTTTCGTGGTTTTTTGCAACATGGTCTTTCAACGCAATGCGGAATACCAACAGCGATTTTAATTCAGACCTTAGCCTCAACGATGTTGCATTATGGTCACCCTGTCAGTGAAGTGTTTGGAGCAATGATTGCCGGTTTGGTGTGGGGAGTTCTTGCGTTCCGAACCCGTTCCATTTTCTCCGGCTTCGCCCAACACGCCTTACTCGGAATTGTACTCGACTGGACGTTAATCTTTACGCGGCAAATTAACGGAGATTTTTAAACGCAAAACATGCAAAACTAATATTTCAGCGGAATTTTCGTCAAAAGTAAATAATCTTCAGGTGGGCAACCTTTTGTAGGTGGGCGACCTTTCGCTGAAAGGTCGCGTCGGCGTGAGCCGACTATGAACCCGATTCACGCCGGCAAATGGTGTTTGCTTTCCGTGTTGGAGTCAATGCAAACTCAACCGGCGCAACCGCCCAGCGGGCTTTTTGATAAATAGCCCACCTCTTTTCGCGTTTAAAACGAACTTTTCAAAGATTGGACACTTAATCCGGGAGAATCAGAAAAAAATTTTTTCTGATATTCTAAAGAAAGAAAAAAAATTCCTCTTGATTTCTGGTTTCGTTTCCTGTAAAATCTAAATCTGATTTAATTGCGATACGTCATTTTTTGCCGTAATGTTTT
>JAISBG010000606.1 GCA_031266315.1 Planctomycetaceae bacterium
TCCGATCTGGTTCATTGATTTTGTTCTTCTTACTTAAAATTATTATGATACAATTTTTTTTGCGGCATATTGTTTTAGTCGGTTTGTTGTTTGTTGTGTTTCCTGTTACGGCGCAACCGCTTCCGGCACAGATTAACTTTAATAGTCTTTACGATCTTGACAGTTTTAGTACGGAAAACTTCTTGTCGGCACCGAAAAATCATGTTACGATCAACGGGATATTTTGCGGACAATATCTCGTTCTTGAAGTGAAGATTGCGAAAAACTGGCATCTTTATTCGGTAACACAACCGGAAGGCGGAACGATTCGGTCAACCTTTCAATTTGAATTACAAGAATTAAAGTTGCAAAAAATACAGCCGGCAATTGCGCCGGAAGTTGACCGTAACGCTGTTGGTTTTAACGTGGATATTGAATCGCATCACGACATGGTTACATGGATTTTAACGTTTCAAAATGAACTTCCGAAAGATCAATCAATTCGAGGAACATTGGAGGGACAAGTTTGCCAAATGGGGGAAGGAGGTGTTTGTGTTCCGATTACCGTTTCTTTTGAAGCCGTTTATGATCCGGCTCTGGACGTAAAAAAATATCTCCGTGATTCGTTGTCCGTTGCAGAGCGTTTTGTATTCCAAGCCGATTCCCCAACAGCACTTGCCCAAACAATAAAATCAGCGGAAAATTTTGTACCGCAGGAAATTGTACCGGTAACAGGTTTTGAAACAGCGTTATTGTACGCTTTTCTTGGCGGAATTATTTTGAACTTTATGCCTTGTGTTTTGCCGGTTATTGGTCTCAAGATTCTGTCCTTTTTTGAACAAGCCGGAAAAAGCCGAATTAAAGCGTTGGTTTTGAATCTTTGGTATGTGTTGGGACTTCTATCCGTATTCCTTTTTTTGGCGTTTTTGAATTGTGGGTTGAGCATTCTTTTTACGTTTGATTTATTTAACATCGTCATGGCATGTGTTGTTTTTGCAATGGCATTAAGCCTGATGGGAATTTGGGAACTTTCTGTACCGCCGCCGCTTGGCAATTGGTTAGGCGGGGAAACTTCGGGGAAAATTCTGCAACAGGAAGGTATTTTCGGTGCGTTTTTCAAGGGTATTATCACAACACTCCTCGCTATTCCATGCGGTGCGCCGCTACTCAGTCCGGCGGTCAACTGGGCAGACATGCAAATTCGTTCCGGTCATACGGAACTGGTTTTTCTTGCTTACGGTATGATTGGACTTGGTATGGCATCTCCGTATCTTGTAATCGGGGCATTTCCCGAACTGTTACGGTTTTTGCCGAAACCGGGGCAATGGATGGAAACATTCAAAAAAACAATGGGATTTTTTCTATTGATTGCCGTTGTCTGGATTCTTTTTTTCGTACAAATAGAACGGATGTTGCCGACGGTTGCTTTGTTGTTTGCTCTTTGGTTTGTCTGCTGGTTGCTGGGACACCGTCAAGCCGAAGGAAAACAAAGTATTACCGGAGGAATTATTGCACTGATTGTTTTTGCAACAGTTATATTGTTTTCGTTTCAAATTCCAGTCCTTCAATTTCCGTACACACTGGAATCCGCGATGCAATCCCGTCTTCATGGAAATCAGGGACAACATTGGAAACTGTACACATTGTCGGAATTTGAATCCGCGAGGGCATCAAGCCAACCGGTTCTCATTGATTTTACAGCGGATTGGTGTGTCAATTGTAAAGTTCTGGAAGCAACGGTTCTAAAAACCGATTCTATCCTGAAATTATTGGACGAAAAACATATTGTTTCCTTAGTTGCGGATTGTACGCGTCAAGGCGAAGCAACAGAGTTACTGAAAAAACTCGGTTCTGAACAAGTTCCCGTCCTCGCATTATTCGATCCAAACAATCCGTCTCAACCAATTGTGTTGCGCGGATATTACACACAAAAAAAACTAATTGAATTGTTGGAAAAATTGTAACAATTGAAATTATTCAATGGAATTTTTCTGATTCTACCGTATTATAGGAGTCCAAGCCTTGACAAGTTCGTTTTAAACGCGAAAAGAGGTGGGCTATTTATCAAAAAGCCCGCTGGGCGGTTGCGCCGGTTGGCTCATTATCGATTCCAAAACGGAAGTCAACATAGTTTCCGTTGTTAATCTAATTCACAGTCGGCTAACGCCGACGCGACCTTTCAGCGAAAGGTCGCCCACCTACAAAAAGGTTGCCTACTTTTATGGTTGCTCACTTTATGATTGCCTTCTTTTAACGAAATTTCAGATTGAAACGATTATAACGGTATAAATAGAAAAAAAGTTTTTTTTCTTAAAGAAAACTCTGGTAAAATAATTAATTGATATTATATTACCGTTCAGAATATAATTGTGAAACAATTCACCGGCGGATTTTTTTACCATGAATTGTTTGTTACGTAAATATTGTTTTGACATGTACCGGAATATGGGAATAAAAAATCAGCACACAATATTCCGAATCGTCCGGTTTTTAACTCCATCGGGGTTGTTGTGTCGTCATTTGAAACTTGTAATAATAAAAAATGAACCTCCAAACGTTGCAAATAATTTTCCGGTACGTCTTAAATCATCTCAAATCGCGTTTTAACGGCACCATGATTCGGCGTTTATATTCGTTACGCCGAGCAAAAGAGATTCTGAAACAATCTCAACCGGATAAAACTTCATTAGAAGCATGGCTTGTTGAAGTGATTGATGCCGATTTGAAATTTTATAAATCAACACTGCTGATTGCGGATAAACTCTGGTTCTTTTTTGAAAATCCGTTGATCAAATGGTTTTTGCGGAAAGAACAATTTCGGCAAAATAAATTGTACGATAAACTGGAATCAATCAGTTTATCGCCGGAAAAAGATCGTTTGATTCTTAAAGACATTCAATTCCCTCGTGCAAATGATGCGGAAAAATATTCTTTTGTCGGAGGAAGTGTTGAAATTCTGATACCTTATCTGATACAAAATCCAGAACTGATCAAAAATCTTTTTGGAAAAGAAATGGAATGTGAGGGGCTTTATGAACCGAATGAACATATCCAACTCAGAGCAGGTGATATTGTTATCGATGCCGGAGCTAATGCCGGTTTGTTTTCTGTTGTTGCCAGTGCCAAAGGATGTTTTGTTTATTCCTTTGAACCGATGCCGTATATGCGGGAAAATTATTTAGTGAAAACAGCGGCATGGAATCGTAACATTAATGTATGTCCGTTTGCATTATGGGATAAGGAGGAAGAACTGACGTTTTCGGTAAGCCCTATCAATCCACATGCCGCATCCGCCGCAATGAATAACGGCTACAAAAATGTCGAACAAGTAACAGTTCAAGCATTGTCGCTTGACGAATTTGTCCGCCGGAACAATATTCCGCGTGTCGATTTTATCAAAGCGGATATTGAAGGTGCTGAACGTAATTTATTAAGAGGAGCAAAAAACGTACTAAAAGAGTTCGCGCCGACATTATCAATTTGTACTTATCACCTACCTGATGACCCGCAAGTGATTCGGCGTTTGATTCAGGAAAGTAATCCAGATTACGTGATTTTTGAAGGCGAAAATAAAATTTATGCTTATTGTCCAGATAGAAAACAATGTTTAGGTAAATAATCTCTTGCAAACGATTCACTTATATTATAATATAAAAAATTATGGAAAGTTGTCCCATTTGTCAATCGAGCCGTACAAAATTTCTTTTTGAAAATTACGATATTTTATTTGGTTACCCCGGTTCATTTGCATTGAACCAATGTCTGGATTGCAGTCATATTTTTCTTGAGGACAATTTTACTCAAGAAATGTTGAGCGATCTTTATACGAATTATTATCCGCGTAAACATTTTGACCTCGACCATTACAAACCTTACACGGAAAGTACCGGTTTTTGGGCTTGGTTGGACGGAGATCGGGCGTCATGTCATCGTTGGGTACCTCAAAATGTTCGTGTTTTGGATATTGGTTGTGGTTATTGCGAAACGCTCGGTTATCACAAAAATCGAGGTTGTGAAGTTTATGGTGTTGAAGCGGATGAAAATGCCGCCAAAGTTGCCGAACGTTACGGATTTAATGTCCATGTCGGACTTTTTGATGCCAATAATTATGAAAAGAATTTCTATTTCATGACCTATATCGAATCACCCTCGAACGACATTTAAAATAATTGACATTTCTGCTAACCTTGGGTGCTGTTTTCAACACATTGTGAATGGAATTATCTTTGAAGAACTCTAATCAGATAAAGATAATTTGGCTGATTGAATCTTTTTTGTATGGTACTGGAATTTTCAAATTCTTTTTTTTCCTTGATGTCTCAAATTTCTAATGACAATGAAAATGATAATTCAAGTTTTAGGTTTCTTATGTAATTGAATTAATTATTTTTTTTAGGAAAAAGTTGCTAAACTTTG
>JAISBG010000630.1 GCA_031266315.1 Planctomycetaceae bacterium
ATTCTGTTGCCGTTTCTCGGCATTGTGTTTTCCCAATTTATAGCAAAAGCAGATTACATGTTACGTAATCTGTTTAAATAACTTTTTTTTCATAAGGAGAAAAAAAATGAAAATTAGACATTTTAGAGGCTTTACGTTGGTCGAATTACTGGTCGTTATTGCAATTATCGGTGTTTTAATTGCATTGCTGTTACCGGCAATTCAGGCGGCGAGAGAAGCGGCAAGACGAATGACATGTACGAACCACCTCAAACAACTCGGTATCGGTGTTCACAATTTCCACGATACCCGAAACGGTTTGCCGCCTGTTACTATTTGTAGCAACGGTGATAGCAGTCTTGTTTCGTTTTGGGGAATGATCTACCCCTTTATCGAACAACAATCTCTTTGAGACGAGTTGGTACAATATGGGTTGCAAAACGCCGTCATGAACGATTGGTGACGCGGTACGGCGTTGGGAGGTTATGCCCGCCGGTAACCAGATGAATGAGGAAAAAAGAAAAGCGTTTGGCTCAACTCCGATTTATCGTTGTCCAAGTCGGCGAGGCGGCGGAGCAATTTTCACCGAAGATACCAACCCAACAAATGCTCCCACTTGGTTCAATTATCATTTGGGTCCCCAAGGAGATTACGGTGTTGTTTTTGTTAATGGAGTCGGTTGGTTTTATTCCAACAGCCAACCCGATTATTCAAACGCGATTGCTCGTTCTCGTGGTCCGTTTCGTGTTGCACTAATTGAAATTGCCGGAGATTATTCGTCATGGAAACCGCGCGACACAATGGCGTGGTGGCAAGACGGAACAAGTAATCAAATTCTCATCGGCGAAAAACATATTCGCCCTGATGATTTGGGAAAATGTTCGTCAAGTGATGTGACTTCTGACGACCAAAATACCGCCGGAGATTGTTCTATTCTTGTTGCAGGATATTGGAGAACCAGTGCGATGGGACGTCCCGTAACCTTTGAATTTGCATCTTCATTTTTCGACAGCAGTAGCGGTGAAAACGGGGCAACGACAAATGAAGGTGATCCAACGGTCAGACTTATTGCTAATCGACCTGATATGCCTTATGAAGGACCAAATCTGGAATACAGTTGTTTCGGGAGTTTTCATCCGGGAGTTTCGATATTTCTGATTGGCGACGGATCTGTTTATCCTTTTCCCGTAACTATTTTACGGATTCCGTATCACCGTTGGGCAATGGTCAACGATGGAAATCAGGTTACGTTACCGTAAATATTCGGGGCAATGAAATGAAATATCAAATTGGGTAAGGCGACCATTCAGCGAAACTTTTGATAAATAGCCCACCTTTTGATATTGGACGAAACAATTGGAAAAAGTCACAATCTTGAGGTCTTGCATTTGATCTTGGTGAAATGGTAAAATATTCGTAATGATTCCGTTGGAATTTTTGGTTGCGGCTATGCTGTGACGGGATTTTTATAGTAAAAAATAGAATAGATTGTTACAAATTAAAATAAAGAGTTTATTATGATGTTACGAAATCAAAGGATTTTTCTTATTTTATTTTTGTGTTTTGGTTTTTTTCATGAATCTAATTTTTTCGCGGAGGAAATTTCTTCAAGTGTTGCGGAACGTTTCGGCAGAGAAATTCGTAAACATTGGAGTACGGAAATACCTCTCGACGAATCCGCAATAAAACAATCAGGAATCCGTCGGCTAGAAAGTAAACACCTCATTCTTTATACCGATCTTTCCGCCTCCAAACAAATTGATGAGTTACCGGAACTTTTTGATCAACTCATTCCGTTACTTTGCGATTATTTCGAATTGAATCCTCAGAATTATGAAACATTTAAGGTTGAAGGTTTTCTGATTGGCGATTTTGAAAAATTCAAATCCGGCGGTGCGGTTAGGCAAGTTCCCAATCTTCGTAACGGTTATGCGTTACGTTGTCGGATTTGGGTACGTAATCCGGACAGTGAATATTATCGACGGCATCTTTTACTTCACGAAGGTGTTCACGCGTTTATGGGGTATGCGTTTGGATTTTGGGGACCGCCTTGGTATCGGGAAGGAACCGCCGAATTACTCGGAACACATCGCGTGGAAAATGGATATTTGACTCTCGCCTCTTTTCCAAAATCGCGCAACGAATTATCAGGCTGGGGACGTATTGATCTTATCCGTGATGATTTTGCGAAAAATCATGTCAGAACAATCAACGGCATTTTCGATCTCGAATCGGAAGATTATGATGAAAATACGGCTTATGGTTGGAGTTGGGCGTTTGCTGCGTTTTGTGAGAATCACCCGCGTTACCGGACTGCCTTTCGTCAAACCGCATGGAAATTGGACGGAACACCAACCGATGTTGCCAAACGGTTTCTCGAATTATTGACCCAAAAAATTCAAAACGAACCGCCCCAATGGAACGAACAGGAAATCATGAATCATCTCAATAACGACTGGCTTGATTTCGTTACGAACCTCAATTATGGTTACGATTTTGAACGAACAAAAATTGATTACGATAAAAACGCTCAACCGGTTTCAACGCCGGAAACTCAATTCACGATCCAAGCAGATAAAGGTTGGCAAAGTTCAGGAATACGGTTGGAACGGGCGAAAACTTATCGTTTCACTGCTTCCGGACGGTTTCAACTTGCTGAAAAACCGAAAATCTGGTATTCGGAACCCAATGGAATTACGCTTCGTTATTATCGCGATATCCCTATCGGAACACTTTTGGCAACACTAATTCCTGATCAGGAAGAACGTTCTTCGGCAAAAGAAGGAACATCGGGCATTGGATTTTCCGCACCGAAAAGAATTGGTCTTGGCGAAGTCTGGACGTCTGATGTTTCCGGCGAATTATTTTTTCGGATCAACGATTTCCCGTCGGAACTTTCCGACAACATCGGCAATGTTACCGTTAAAATAACCGTACTTTCTGAAACAGAATACCAATAATCGAATCAATAATTAGAACACATTATTATAACGTTATTTATACTACGTAAGTCATAAAATTGGTACTTTTTTATTCAGTGGAGTAGCCCTATCGGGCTATTCGATTTTGAGGATCAATACAGAAAATAGACCTGCTAAATACCAAATAAAACCCTAACACTGTATAATTAGTACCTATTCACGTAACTATTGTAAAATTTCCTTCATCCTGTAAGGGGCAATGCGTTTTGAAATTCCTCTCCCCAAAAAAAGAAAGATTTCTCTTGACATCTGGTTTTATTTTTTATAAACTATGAGTTTGAATTAATTGCGATACGTCATTCTTTCTTTGCCGTATTGTTTTGCGGTGAACGTTTCGCAATGATTTCAATAAAACCTTGTATAAGGAACTCGACAATGAAAAACTCTGTTGAAAACGCTTCGAAAAATTCACAGAACCATTCGATGAAAAGTCAAATGTTAAAATGGGGAATCGAG
>JAISBG010000652.1 GCA_031266315.1 Planctomycetaceae bacterium
GAACACTTCGCCTGAATTTGCCGAGTTGATCAATAAATTAAACCCCGAAATCGAATACCTCAACAAAGAATTTCACCGCACCAAACACAACATCGCCCACGCCGAACCCGCCCCCATCAAACAACAACCTTACACCGGCAAACCTTGTACCCCCGTGCCGGAAATTCTTTACTCAACCGGCAAGGAAACACTCCGCCTCGAACTCGGAAAAGATTTCAATATTACCTACAAAAATAATATCAACACAGGAAACGCCGAATGTACAATTCACGGAAAAGGAAAATATAAAGGTCACAAAACCGTTACTTTCATCATCGCACAAGTTGCGGGGAATGATTAGCGGTGGTCTATTCGTTTTTGGCACGAGCCAAACAAGGTTGGGAATGGTGGGTATCCGCTTTGGCAATTATCTGTTTTTATTTGGGATTGGTTGCAATTATTGGGCATTATGTTATTATTTTTGTATTGCAACATCGGCAACTATTGGTCAGGCATTGTGGATTTTTTCTCCGCCCCTTTAGGGGCATTGCATAACAACCCACCGCAACGCGGTGGGTAAGTCCCTCCCGAACAATCGCCCTGCCAATCCGCTTTGCACTGCCCTTTCAGGGCGATTGCTGAGGAACTGTTACCCGCCGCGTTGCGGCGGGTTGTTACGCATTGCCCTTGCAGGGCGGAGGAAAACCTGCAATCCTACTGTGTTGATGTATGTTTGACCAACTTTTTACCTACGGGGCGGAACAGGAGTAACTCAAACAATTAACCAAAACAATTAACCTTTAAAAAAATTATGAAAAAATCAATTTGTTTCATGTCGTTTGTTTGTACTGTTATGTTGTCTTTTGTTTCGGTTGCTGTTGCCGACAACGAACTGTTTCCGTTCGTGATTTCCTTCGACGCGCCGAAGAACGCAACGAATATCTCCGACCAACTCGATGTTCCCGCCGGAAACAACGGGTTTGTTCGGGTTCAGGACGGGCATTTTGTTACCGACAAGGGACGTATTCAGTTTTGGGGAACGAATACTTGTTTTGCGGCGAACTTTCTTGATCACGCCGCCGCCGACCGAATGGCGGATCGAATGGCGCGTTTCGGAATTAACTGTGTCCGGCTGCACCACATGGATTCCAACGAGATTTGGGGCGGACCCAACGCCAAAACGAAATTAGAACTGGATAAAGCACAACTCGAAAAACTCGATTATTATGTTGCCGCTTTGAAAAAACGGGGAATTTACGTCAATATCAATCTTCATGTTTCACGGTCATTGGATGAGCGGGACGGTTTTCCGAAAAATGTTAATCGTCCGTCTCACGATAAAGCAATTGATAATTACTATCGTCCGTTTATTGACGCGAACAAAAAATATGCCCGCGATCTTTTAACGCATGTTAATCCTTACACCGGAAACGCCTACAAAGACGAACCGTCTGTTGCGATGGTTGAAATCAATAACGAAAATTCTATCGTTTGTATGTGGGGCGGTTGGGGCGGTCTTGATGTGATTCAAGACCCGTTTCTTGCCGATTTGCGGAAACTCTGGAATGATTGGCTCAAAACAAAGTACAAAAACGATACGGAGTTGCGTAAGGCGTGGAATTGCCGGTCTGTTCCGTTGGGTCGGGAATTGATCAAAGACGCCGATTTTGCGAACAATTATGTTCCCAATGGAAAAGGTTGGAATTGGGAAACGGACGAAGTTGCCGATGCTTCGGTTTCCAACACCAACAGCATGTTACGGCTTGATGTACGAAAAAAGGGCAAAGTCGATTGGCATCCGCAATTGACCGCTTCCGGTTTCTCCGTACAAAAAGATCAGATTTACACATTGGAATTTAAAATCAAAGCCAATCGTTCCACGACTTTAAATGTTGGTCTCCGTATGAATCATGCGCCGTGGGAAGGGCTTGGTTTTGATACACGGCTCAATCTCACAACCGATTGGCAAACCATTAGATTTGTTACTTCCCCTAATGCCGATGACCCTGATGCCCGAATTTCTATTGGCGGTCTTTCCGCCGGAACGGTTTATGAAATTGATTCCGTTTCGTTGAAATCCGGCGGTGAAATCGGTTTACCTCAAGAATCGTTATTCGGTACGGAATTACTCGAAAACAACGATTTTACGAAGGATTATATTCCGGACGGAAAAGGTTGGAATTGGGAAACGGACACGAATGTTGACGCTTCCGTTTCAAATACCGACGGTGCTTTGCGTCTTGATGTACGAAAAAAAGGCGACGTTGATTGGCATCCGCAATTGAGCAGCGGTTCGTTCGGTGTTGAAAAGAAACAAAAATACACGTTGGTTTTCACGGCAAAAGCGAATAAACCGGTGCCTCTGAATATTGGTCTTAGAATGTCTCACGAACCTTGGCAAGGTCTTGGCTTCGATTCGCACGAAGAGTTGACAACGGAATGGAAAACGTTCCGCTACACCGTTTCGCCGGATCAAGACGATGACAAGGCTCGTCTTGTTTTCGGCGGTTTTCAGGAGGGAATCGTTTACGAAATTGATTCCGCGTCGTTCAAACCGGGCGAAGCAGGACAAGAAAAAGAATCATCGCTTGCCGCCGGTTCTATTCCTGTGATTTGGAAAAAGGATGCCGGAAAATATCAGAAAGAGGCGGTTGATGATTTCTGTGACTTTCTGTTCGATATTGAAGCGAAATATTGGGACGAGATGTACCGTTTTCTGAAAGACGATATTAAAGTCAAACAACCTGTTACTGGAACACAATTAGAATACGGTTCAACACACGCGCAAGCCAAAATGGATTACTGTGACATTCATTCGTACTGGAATCACCCGCATTTTCCCGGTCGGGCGTGGGACGGCAATAACTGGTATTTGCGTAATATTGCGCTAGTCAATTATCTTGACGAACAGATTTTGCCGAATCTTGCAACAAAGCGGGTTTACGGCAAACCATTTACGGTGAGCGAATACAATCATCCGTATCCGAACCAATACGCTGCGGAAGGGTTGCCGTTGCTTGCGGCGTTTGGGGCGTTTCAGGGTTGGGACGGGATATTTCCGTTCGCTTATTCTCACTCGAATAATCCCGAACCGAAAAAAGCCACAAGTTTTTTTGATACAGCCGGTAATACGGTTCAAATGGCGCACATGATTGCCTGCCATGCATTGTTCTGTAACGGTTACAACAAAAACGCCGACAACGAACTTATTGTTGCGCCGTTGACTTCCGAAAAGGAACGTGAAATTTTCAAACAAAACCGGCATCAATACCGATTAGGATTTTCCGGTCTTGGTTTGGATATTCGCAACTCGTTGACGAAACCGGTTGCGGTTGATGTTTCCGGCAAAATCAAAACAATGCCGGAGTTACAGGAAATTCCGAAAGAACAAAAGAAATTCAAATATATTACGGATTCCGGTGAAATTCAATATGATATACAATTGCCGAACAAAGGATTTGTTTCAGTTATTAATCACGGAGCATCTCTTTTTACCGGTTTTGCTACAGAAGGCAAAGAGTATCCCTTTTCTGCCGGAACGGTTCAATTCGGCAAAACGAATCTTGGCTGGGCAACCGTTTCCGCAACAACTCTTTCCGTTTCTAAATCCGGTGAAAAGTTTTTACTTGTTGCCACTGGCGAGACGACGAACACCGGAATGAAACTCGAATCGCTTGGCGACGACAAGGTTACGGTTGGCAATCGTTGGGGCAATGAACCGGTTCTTTGCGAAGGAATTTCCGCCGAAATAACGTTAAAAACTTTGGTCAAGAAAACGGTAAAATTCTGGTCGTTGGACGAATCCGGCAACCGCAAACAAGAATTAACCCCAAAGAAAAATTCCAACGGTTTTACACTGGAACTAAAACCGGAATACAAAACAATTTGGTACGAAATCGAAACGAAGAATTAATGTTGCCGTTAAGGTAGGCGACCTTTCGCTATTTGCTGAAAGGTTGCGTCGGCGTACTCGCCGATAGTGAATCAGATTAACGACAGCAAATTGTGTTGCCAACCGTTTTGGAATCAGATTGCTAACAGTAAACTGGGGCAAAGTCAGCTAACGCCGACGCGATGTTTTAGCAAAACATCGCCCACCTGATGATTGCCTGCCTTTAACGAAAAATTCCGTTGAATTATTTTACGATTCAATTGGGAAACACCTAATCCGGTAGAATCAGCAATATTTTTCATTACGGATTGTCAATAGAGTATGCCGATGTTATACTATATCTTCTTGTCATTGTCAGGTTACTTTTTTCAATAACACAATCTCTTCAGATTATTGTTTTGTCGAATGAAAACATATCGCTTCAATCAGCGATGGTGCGTCAAGAAACCGAATATCGCGTTTACATTGGTCGAACTTCTCGTTGTTATAGTAATTATTGCCGTTCTACTTGGGTTGTTGATTCCGGCAGTTCAAGCCGCCCGCGCTACCGCCCGAAAACTTCAATGTAACAACAACATGAAGCAAATCGGTCTTGCCGCTCACCATTATCATAATCTGTACAATCAATTTCCTCCATCAAAATGGGGAATTCAGAATATGAGCGATTCCAGAATTAAGCATCATATTTTGTCCTTCCTTCTGCCATTTCTGGAACAACAACCTCTTCACGAACAAATTGATTTCGGTAAACACTGGTTTGACAATGATGCAACAAAAATTCGTTTGCCGGTTTATCTTTGTCCCGAATCTCCAAAACAATTTCAGTACGGTAAATACGAATATTTTACCGGCGATTACACGGTTGCGGAACAAATGCAGCGCACAGAAGGAAAAATTAAACCGTTGTTCGATAACGGCATCGTAACACAACGAAGCAGTTTATTCGGAATGTTACAACCGCCGGCAAGGATAATAGATTCGAAAACTATTACAACAACGGTTTCAATTGTTTCTGTAACAGACGGGCTTTCCGGTACGATTATGTTTTCCGAAAGTGCTGGGCGTCCGTTTGTGTACCAAAAAGGACGGCAATTTGTTGATACGGCACTAAGCCAGCGGAAAGAATGCGGTGCCGATTGGTCAAGCAACAAAGCCCCGTTTTATGTTCGTGAATCCTGCGGCACAGACGGAACACAATTATTTAACTGCACCAATCAAAATGAAATCTATAGTTTTCATTACGGCGGAGCCAATTTCTGTTACGGCGACGGTTCCGTTCATTTTCTTTTGGAAACAATTCACCCCGAAATATTCATCTCCCTCTTCACCGCCTACGCCGGAGACTATCATGGTGAATAGTTGACAAGCAACTTCTAAAAACCTATTTTTTGACAGGATTTACAGAATTTACATGATAAAAAATCAAATAAAATCCGGTAAGTCATGTATATTTTGTCAAAAAATAAATCTTTGTAAAAGTTTTTAGCAAGTTACCTAACTCATGTTACGCACTGTAGGTAAAAAAGAGGTGGGCTATTTATCAAAAAGCCCGCTGGGCGGTCGCGCCGGTTGAGTCTTCATTTTGCCGTCGTTAATCTGGTTCCCAGTCGGCTATCGCCGACGCGACCTTTCAGCGAAAGGTCGCCCACCTCTATTAACAGGTCGCCCACCTCTATTAACAAGTCGCCCACCTCTTTCGATTTGTCGTATGTTTGACTGGCTTTTTTACCGGTGCGTAACATGAGTGAATAGTTACGATTGGTGTTAGAATCGGGCGAGAGATTGGGATTCGTAGTTATCGGGAGGTTTCCATGCGTTGAGGAGTCGGGTGATGGTTTGTTTTCGCTCCTCTGGAAGAATCATACCAAAACCACGATATTCCATCTCCAACGTAATTCGCTTGAGAATTGCCGCATCAACCGTTGGGGTCTCACAACCTTCCGCGTCCGGCGAATACAACGAAAGAAGCATTTTTAATATTGTTTCCGCTTCCGGTGTCATCGGCGACCAACCCGGGAATTTGTAGTTCCAATAAAGATCCCAAACCCGTACCACCGCGTCTTCGCAACCTGTTACAAAACGCTGTCCCGTTATATCCAACGCCATTGCCAGAACCGGAGACGAATGTCCCTCAATCACCCGATGAACCGAGCGGTTCCGAATCCCTTCAAGCCGGATTTTGGCGTCTTTGGAACATGATAGGAAAAACCGGTCGTCCGCTAACAATTCGAGACCCGTTATATCGCCGAAATGCCCAAGAAGGTCAAAGTCCATTTTGTCTTCCCGAAGATTCCAAACAACGATCCGACCTTCACGGTCAGCCGAAACAAGTCTGTTTGAATCCGTTGACAATACCGCCGCCGTTACCGGTGATTTATGAACTTTAATTGTCCGAACCGGTTCCTCATACCCCAACCTCCAAACCGCAACAATATTATCATCGCCGCCGGTAATCAGATAACGACCATTACGGTTAAACCGAATCGAGTTGACGCTTCCCGAATGAGCAAGGAATCGCCCCTTAATTTCGTCCGTCAACACGTCCCAAAGTACCACCGAACCCGTTCCATTAGCAATCGCAACAATTCTGCCGTGAGGATTCAACGCAATTTTTGTAAGCGATTTAATTTTTTCGCCGAATTTACGAACACATTGACCCGAACCAATATTCCAAACCCGAACCGTCATGTCCCAACTGCCCGAAACAAGAAATTTCGCGTCCATTGTCATTTCGATACTCCGCACCCAATCAAAATGTCCTTCGAGAACTCCGGTACATTTTTGTTCGGTAAGATTCCAGATTCGGATTGTCGCGTCCCGACCGGCGGAAGTAATTAAATTAGCGTCCGGCGAAATCGCTATCGCGGAAACCGTGTCCTGATGTCCCGAAAAAGTATGCGTACATAAAACGTCTTCCAGCGATTCCCGAATTGTGTGCCGCTTCAACACGTCCCAGATTCCTTCCGCTCCCAACAACTTTCGCGCCGCCTCCCAACCGGCAAGCGAACGGGCTTTGTCCACCGTTTGAATCACCGCGTCGAAATTGGAATCGTTTACATTTTGCCGGATTTCCTCACAATATTGATTCATTGCGGATTGCTGACGTCCGATTTCTTCCGCACTGGCAACTTGGGAAAGCAACAACGGCGCACGAAAAATCGTCCGGTTTTCACACAAAACGGAAATATCCCACAACCGAAGCGAACCGCCGGCAATCAATGATAAAGCAAACCGGTTGTTGCTGCCGAAATGCACGGCATCGACCACTCCGCCAAGCGACGTGAACGTTCTGAGACAACGCCCGGACGGAAGTTCCCAAAGCCGCATTGTCCGGTCGGAACCGCCGGAAAGTGCGAAACGTCCGTCAGGACTAAACGTCAACGCGGTTACGGTATCTTCATGTCCGAATAAATCGCCGATTTTCTTTTTCGTTTCCTTGTCAAAAAGATCAACCCGATTGTCCTTGATTTCACCAATCCATGCAATTTCAGACCGCGTAATCAATTCCCGTGACGAATGTCCTTCTTTTCGACCAAAATAACGTTTCCAACCAATAAACCGAAAATGAGAAGCCGGCGGAACTTGTCCAACTCGTTTCATTAAAATCGTTCCCTGCTTTTCACCGCGAACAAGTTCCCACAGCAAATCTTCACTCAAAGCAATTCGATCGGGATATTGATGTTTCCGTTCTTCTTTAGGCGGTTTGAAGGAGTTGTGAATCCGTCCGGTCATTGTTTCACGAAGATCAAACGTCTCTTCCGTGTTCGGTAACAGAATAAACTCTCCGCGTTCGTCAATCATTATTTCGTCTTCCATTCCGCGCGCTATTGTAATTCGTTCCAAACACCGTGCGATTTTGGAAACGATTTTCTCCGTCAACCGCAACGCACGGCGAATCTCTTCACGCGGCTCCAACGCCATTGCACTCTCAAACGCGTCCGCTGCCGAAGGCGGATTACCGCGTTCCCGTTGCGCCAACCCTAATGCGTAGAACGCACTAGGCGATTGCGGTCTTGTTTTGACAAGCGTTTCAATCCGTTCAATCGCCGCCAAATCCGTGAGGCGGGCAGTACGCCATGCGAGTAAAGTTTGGTTGTAAGTTACTTCGGGATGCCAAGGCTGCAACACCGCCGCCTGATCAAGTAATTGAGCGGCTTCAACCGGTTTGTCCAAGTCAAGCATTGACGCCGCTCTGTTATTGATACTTTCCGGTGTCCAAGTCGCACTCACCGGACGGGAACGCGGAAAATCCATACCGGAAATCTCCCGATAAATTTTCGTCAATTCATCAGCAACCCGCTCCATTGAATCCGGTCGTTTTTGCGGTTCTTCTTCAAAACAACGGAACATCAAATCAATCACGGATTTTGGCATTGGGGGATTTTTTTTGTCCGGCGTTCCCTGTTGAAGGTAAAGTTCAAACACTTTGCGAGCGGTTTGCCCGCCTTTTTTGCAAGGCGGTCTGCCGTGAAACATTGCCAGAACACTCACCGCCCAAGACCAGATGTCGGATTGCAAGGTAATTTTCGGCATCGACGCAAATTCTTGACGTTGAGCGAGCATGAACGATTGATATTGTTCCGGCGAACAATAGCCCGGAGTCATTCCGCCGGCTCCGACTTCGGAAACACCGACGCTGTTTGAATAATTCCGTTTCCATTTCCCGCTGTCCTGAAGGTCGGCAATTCCCTGAGCCAATCCGAAATCGGTAACTTTCGCTGTTTGCCCTGCCATCATGACGTTAGCCGGTTTGAC
>JAISBG010000661.1 GCA_031266315.1 Planctomycetaceae bacterium
ATTTGAATACCGGTAAACAAAAGGAGAAAAACCAAAACCGTCAGAATTTTGCTTGCGGGTTGGAATTTCATTTAAATGGCGTGCGTATTTAAAACGATATACAAATATGTCAATAATAATTAAAAAGGGAATCAAGTTGACAATGAGAAACGATAAATTCAAAAAAGGAGTACCTATTAACGATAAATAGCAAAAACACAAAAAGAGATTAAAAATAATAAGCCCCCAATCACCTTTGGTTTTAATGACCACGTATGACTTTGTTGGCTGATGGTGTTTCATAATACATAAAATATGATACAGTAAAAAAAACACGACCCCAAAATAGAATAAGTTATAAATGACAATAAGAATCTGTAACATAAATAACATACAAAAAATCTCCTAACCCGAATAATTCATCATTGCACAACTATTTCAAAATATATCGGCAATTTCAGAAGGCAACCTCTAATAATTCCTTTTTTAACCACAGAGGACACAGAGATCACAGAGAAAAGATTTTTTGATTTTTTTGAACAATTTTTTTGAACAATCGGAATACACAAAACTTTAATCTATTACTTCTTTGTTTTATGTTTTATGTTTTTTAAGCGGTCAAAAAATTATCTCTGTGTTCTCTGTGGTAAAAAATAAAAATGTATTTTTAGAAATGCCCTATTGATTTTATTGTGGAATTTTCTGAAAAACTTCGGGACGTTTTGTTGACAATTTTCAGGAATCATTTTATACTTCTTAGGCAGTTGACTGAATTTGTATGTTCCATGTTGTACCGAAAACGGTCATTTCGTCTAACAACGGTTCTATCCAATAAAACGGTCAGTTGTTTCACTTCACGTTAACCGGAAGTTACAATCCTTACCGGTTACAGTATTACTATCTTGCCTAACGGCGTCCACTCATTTTTTAACGGAGAATCCACCATGAAAACTTTTGTGATTTTGTTGACAACCACTATTATGTTACTGTCTGTTTTGCTGGCAACGGCTAAAGAACCAACCTTCAAAAAAATTGTTCTGTCCGATAAATTTTACGCGGAAGGTTCGCATTACGGCGACTTTAATAAGGATGGGAAACTTGACATTGTTGCCGGTCCTTATTGGTATGCCGGTCCTGACTTTGCCCAAAAGTATGAAATCTATCCGGTTGAAGCATTCAACCCGGAAGGTTATTCCGACAATTTTACAGTTTTCGGTGTTGACTTGAACGGGGACGGTTGGGACGATGTGTTCGTTTGTCCGCATCCCGGAACGCAAGGATATTGGTTCGAAAATCCGCAGGGAAAAGAAGGACATTGGACGAAACATCTCGGTCCGGCGGAAGTTGGAAACGAATCACAATCCTGGACGGAAATTATTAAAGGTGCCGGAAAAGGTCCGATTTACAATATGAACGGCTATCTCGGTTTCGCAACATTTGAAATCAAAAATGCTCTACCCGATTGGACTTTTCACGTTGTTTCACCGGAAGATAAACGTTTTCAACGTTACACACACGGAATCGGTTATGGTGATATTAACGGTGATAGCCGTGTTGATCTGATTGAAAAAGAAGGTTGGTGGGAACAACCGGAAGATGCCAACAAAACACCTTGGACATTTCATCCGTTCAAATTCGCCGATGCCGGAGCACATATTCTTGTTTACGATGTGAACGGCGACGGCTTAAACGATGTTGTAACAGCGTGGCATTGTCATCTTTACGGTTTGGTCTGGTACAAACAAGTCAAAGACGCGGACGGCAAAATCGGTTGGGAACGATTTGAAATCATTCCGGTCACGCCGGATTTGAACTCCGACGCCTTGCGAATTACACAGATGCACGCCTTCGATACGGCTGACTTTAACGGCGACGGACTCTTAGATTTTGTTACCGGCAAACGGTTCTGGGCACACGGTTCCAAAGGCGACAAAGAAGCCGATGCTCCGGCTGTTCTGTATTGGTTCGAACTGAAACGCGACGGCAATGGCGGCGCAACATTTATTCCGCATAAAATTGACGACGCCAGCGGTGTCGGTACACAAGTAACCGCAGTCTATCTGAACAATGATAAAACGCCAGATATTATTGTTTCAAACAAAAAAGGAACCTTCGTGTTTCTCAGTGAATAATACCGGTGACGGTAATGACGTGTTTATTTGTAAAAAAATTTAACTCCATAAAGACTCTATTATTACAGTGTTGAAATGGACAAGCCCAACAAAAAATTTAGCATAAGGTCAATTTTATTCCTTGTGTTTTTATTCTTTTTGTTAGGGCTTCTTTTGTTGACACCGATAATCTGTACACTAACCATATTTTGGTGTATTGGTATTTTTGATTGGATAAGTGTGTTGATAATTTCTTTTATATGTTGTTTTTATGGTGTTGAATGCTTTATTTTACTGATTAGACCAAGAATTAGGTGTTTGTTAACAGGTGATGACCGTACATGGGAAGAATTTCCTAAACGGTTGAGACCCAAAGGCAAATAGGCTTGACAACACCTCGCTCTGAAAGGGCAGCAGATAAACAGAAAATGTAACAAAGGTAGGTAGGCGACCTTTTGCTAAAAGGTCGTGTCGGCGTACTCGCCGACAGTGAATTAGATTAACAATAGCAAATTGTGTTGCCGACCGTTTGGGAATCTGATTGCTAGCCGGAAATAGGGTACAAGTCGGCTATCGCCGACGCAACCGTTCAGCGAACGGTTGCCCACCTCTTTTAACTTTATTCACGATTCACTATTAACTGGGTTAAATTTCTTTTCGGAATATTTTTCCGGTATCGATTTGGTTCCAGAGCAATGATCTTAGCAGGGGGTACATGGAGACGGAATCTTCATCGATGTGGGCTTCGATTTGTTTGATTTGATTTTTTCCGACAAGGTAGCGGAGCATTTCCGCAAGCGTGTATGCAGCAACTCCTTGACGGTAAAAATCAGGGTGCACCCGAATATCCATCAGACCCGCATCCCATGTGCCTCCGTACAAAACTTGCGACTCGTCCATGTCAGGGTTCGCAACCCGAACCCGAATCCGAGCAACCGGTCGATGTGTGGTGTTCGGAAACGCCGTCGCCTCAATCCAGTCAAATTTCGCATAAGCACAAGCATCCCACCATGTTTTCGGTACAGGCGTTTCGTCAAATTCCACGTCAAGCCGCGAATGCCATTGAACCATTGCCGAAGTCATCGGCGGGATATAGTCGGATAAATTCAAATGGAATCGCGCCGTATTTTTGAAAATCCGATAACCCGCCTCCAGAAAAACCTGAACCAAATATTGATCCGAATCAAAAAAAGCAATCGGCTCACTTCCTCCGTAAAAACCAATATAAAACGGAGCCGAAGGTCGCGGCGAACCTCCAAGAATCTCTTCAACTCCCTGTTCGGCAAGATATTGCTCGCCGGCACGGAGCAATTCACGCGCTGCACCCCAATGATCTTGATAAACCGGATCAATACAAAGAAAACAAATATGAGCAGAACGATGATTCAAATTAAAACCATCGAGTGTTGGAGCAAGTGTCGTGTGAATATAGCCAACCGGCTCCTGATTCTCAAACGCAAGAAATATCGAACGACGATCAAAAAACGGAAGACCCAATATCTGCATCTGAAGCGTATTCATGGAAAGAGGCATTAACCGTGCTCTCGTTCCTTGTTGTTGGCTCTTTTTCCAGAGCGATAACAAACGAGGAGGATCTTCATTGCGATAAGAACGAATTGTCAACATAAAATCGAAAATAGTTAATAGAGAATAGTTAATAGTGAATAATGTCGCAAGCGGATTTAAGATATTTCGGTAAGTTCTCCGCTTGCGACACTATTAACTATTCACTACTAACTATTCACTAATGTGTTTATTCTCCGCGTAATTTGATATTATAGATTGTCAATTTTTCACGAATTTCTTTCAAACTGGTTACACCGAAATTTTTACATTCGAGTAATTCGTCGGCTGTTTTGTGAACGAGTTCGCCAATCGTTTGAAGACTAAGACGGTTCATACATTTTCTTGCCCGAACCGAAAGATTCAAATCCGTAACCGGACGCAATAAAATGGCTTGTTCATCAGGACTCAGAACTTCCACTTCCTCCGCTTCCTGTGTTGATTTGTCGGCGGTTGAGAATTGACCAAGACGAAGCCCCTTCAATGCCAACATCTCACGAATTTCAACCAAACTGGTCTCGCCAAAATTTTTACTGTTGAGCAATTCCTGTTCCGTGTGAGCGCAAAGATCGCCAAGTGAGGCAATTCCCATTGATTTCAGGCAATTCCGACTCCGAACCGAAAGTTCAAAATCAGAAACCGGAAGACTCATTATTTGACTCATCCGATCTTTTTTCCGTTGAGCCTCCTCGTCAATGTGCATTTCGCTGGACGCTCTGGCATCCTTGAGAAAAAGCCTCGCTTTTTGATTGGTCGGATAAGAATCGAGAAT
>JAISBG010000715.1 GCA_031266315.1 Planctomycetaceae bacterium
CCTTGTAGTTCCAGTTTCCCGTCATCAAATACAAAATGGACACCGGGTTGTTTGTCGGAAGTTACTACGGCGGCTTGACTAACAGCGGAACGAAGAGCACCGGACAAAATATCAATTTGAGTTTTTCCTTCGGTTTCCGGAATGATACTTCGCCAACGCGGGAATCGCCCTTCGACCAAGCGTGTAAAGAAAACAGTATTTCCATACTGAAACAACGCCCGATTCGCAGAAACTGCAATTTTGACAGGTTCTTCGTCATCATTGAGCGCACGTTCAACCAGTTGCAATGTTCTGGCTGGAAAGATTGAGGTTTCGACCTTGTGGTCATTGACACACTGAACACGCCCGGATTGGTACGCCAACCGACGCCCATCGGTTGCCACTACGGCGGCGTTCTCATCAATTAACTCGAAAAACACACCGCCTAACGCATATTTGGCGTTGTCGGTATCGGTTGCGAACAAGGTACGGCGAATCATTTCGCGGAGAGATTTTGCGGGAACTTCGTGATAAGCGGTTTCTGAAAAATCCTCAACATCGGGAAATTCATCTGTCGGTTGAGTTGTTAAGGTAAAACGGCTTCGTGTTCCGCTTACCACTGTTTTTTCCTGATTACTTTCGATTTGAAGTTTTTCTTCGGAACTTTCGGCAAGGATCATTTTGAGCCGTTTTGTCGGCAAGATGGCTTCGCCTTTTTCAAGGGTTTCGCAATTGTCCAGAAAAAGCCGGATACCGAGTTCCGTATCAGTTGCTTGTAGCAGGACTCCTTTTTTCTCTACTTTGATTTTAACATTTTGCAGTACCGGTTTTACATCACGAACTGCCGCTACAGACGCAACAAGTTGAAACGCCTGAGCAAATTTATCACGTTCACACGATATTTTCATAAATTACAATGGGTTAGAAAATGGTAAAAAATTTACAATTGGGAAGTTTCATAGTATAACACGCATAATAGGTGTTGACAACGGGGCATTGTACATACGTGTTGGGAAATAATCCAGCCGGACTCAATCAAAAATAAACATAAAAACAGTTTTTATGCAGATAGTGTATTATTTTACAACACTCAAATCATTCGCGATTCTTCAATGGAATAATTCATTAAGGAATAAAATTGCAACGAAAAACGTTTAATTCCTTAAAATATCAGAATATTATGTCTTCAAAAAAATAGTTATTAAAAAAGTTAAAAAAATATTGGCGGCATAAAAATTGCATATTATCAATTTATCAATAGAGATAATTTTTACCGATTACAGTTTTAGGGAGTCGGATCATTCGCTAACAGATGATATTATTTTTCAAAATTTTTTGAAAAATAAAAAAAATGTCTTTACATTTTGTCCGCTTTTACTTAAAATTAGTCTAATTGTCTTTTTCAGTGAAATGTCTTGAATGGTTATTTTCAATTTCAACATATTAACAAAAGGAGGCTAACAATGAAATTTTATTTCAAACTAAAAGCAATTAGTTTGACAGTAGTCCTAATGGGACTTTCGGGGTTCGTATTTGCCGACTTGGATTTTAGTAATCGTCAGGCACTTGAATTTGATTCTTCGGGTACTATGGTGTCATTTGCCGCTACAGAAACCGGAGATGATCAGGCGTCGGGAGATTCTTGTACAATGAATCCGACAAATGGTAATAATATGAACGGAAGTCTTCTGGAATCGGAACAGATTAACTCCACACCGGAAGAACCACAACTAACCTCTATCGTAACGAGTGCTGAATCACGTTTACAAGATAGATCCGCCGGTTCTTCAACAAATTCCGATACAAATGGAACGCGGTATCCGATGACGAGTTCGAACCTCACTAATACAAGTGATGGCGGGAATTCGGAAAATCCTGCCACTCCTGAACCGGCAACTTTACTCATTTTAGGAATGAGTCTTGCAGGTTTTGTTCCTTTAGTAAAACGTTACCGACGAAAATAAACGATTCACTAAGAAT
Source organism: Planctomycetaceae bacterium (assembly GCA_031266315.1). Classification (GTDB taxonomy): domain Bacteria; phylum Planctomycetota; class Planctomycetia; order Pirellulales; family Thermoguttaceae; genus WRKP01. Next base: position 1,960 of record JAISBG010000715.1, read on the forward strand.
CGTTATTGGTAATTTTCTCAGAGGAACGGTTTCTTGCGAAGCCGTTCCTTTTTTGCTAAGATAGAGACGGATTCAGTTGATCTGAAATTCAATGGGCGGTTCGATTAACCGCGCATTCTCCGCGATTCTTAAACCACAATTCCCAAACGACAAACCACACATGAAAAGGAAAACAACATTCCTCTCTCCATCGAATACTGGTGTTGTTCGGGTTGCGGATATTTTGCCGCAACTGATTGCAAAGTACGGGCTTCAAAAACAACGAAATACAGAACAAATTACTCAAATCTGGCGCAAAACGGTTGGCAAACCGTATGATTCAGTAACGCGGGCGGTTGGTCTCAAATCGGGAACACTTGAAATTGCAGTACCACATCATGCGTTTATTCAAGAACTTTCATTCCGCCAATTAGAACTTCTTACAAACCTCCAAACCGCTCTCCCCGAAGAAAAAATAAAACGTATCAAATTCGTTGTTACAAATGAAGGGACTTATACTGCGTGAGTTATAAAATTGGTATGTTTTGAAAGATTGAATTTTTCTGATTCTACCGGATTAGGTATTT
>JAISBG010000716.1 GCA_031266315.1 Planctomycetaceae bacterium
GATGCTGCGCTTATCGTGTCCAGCTTCGTGAATTTTAAAACAACTTTAGTATAACACCGGAAATTTACCGTTTTTGTGTATTCTGCGATTGAAAACAGGGGAGGAGGGAATCGAACCCCCACCAGCGGTTTTGGAGACCGCAGTTCTACCACTAAACTACTCCCCTCCGTTTAGTGAACAGTTAATAACGGTGAACAGTAACAGCCTTGAAAAACAATAACAATACAACTATTCACTGTTCACCAAACATTTAACTGAAAATTACTTCAATACTTTCGTTACAACACCGGAACCAACTGTTCTGCCGCCTTCACGGATAGCAAAACGGACTCCGTCTTCCATTGCAACCGGCGAAATCAATTCGACTTTGAGTTTTACGTTATCGCCGGGCATACACATTTCCGCGTCACCGAGCAACGTTAAGGCTCCGGTTACGTCTGTGGTGCGGAAATAAAATTGCGGACGATAACCGGAGAAAAACGGTGTTGCACGTCCGCCTTCTTCCTTTGACAGGACATAAACTTCGGCTTCAAAATCCGTGTGCGGTGTAATACTTCCGGGTTTGGCAAGCACTTGTCCGCGTTGGATTTCTTCACGTTTGATCCCGCGAAGCAGAAGTCCGACATTATCGCCGGCTTGTCCTTGCTCCAGTGTTTTGTTGAACATTTCAACGCCGGTAACAACAGTTTTTCGTTTTTCATCGGAAAAACCGACGATTTCGACTTCTTCACCGACTTTGATAATGCCTTTTTCAATACGTCCGGTAGCAACTGTTCCACGACCTTCAATGGAAAACACATCTTCAACTGCCATGAGAAATGGTTTATCCTGTTCGCGGGCGGGTTCCGGAATATAACTATCCAGAGCATCCATAAGTTCCGCGATACATTTTGCAGCAGCAGGGTCATTCGGTTTTTGTTGAGCATCACGGGCAACTCCGCGAATAATCGGCGTGTCTTCACCCGGAAAATCGTATTTACTGAGAAGTTCACGAATTTCGAGTTCAACAAGTTCCAGAAGATCAGGATCATCAAGGAGGTCAATTTTGTTGAGAAAAACAACCAATTTGGGAACATTGACCTGACGAGCCAAAAGAACGTGTTCACGGGTTTGCGGCATTGTTCCGGCATCAGCAGCAACAACAAGTATTGCGCCATCCATCTGGGCGGCACCGGTAATCATGTTTTTAATGAAGTCGGCGTGTCCGGGACAATCAATATGAGCGTAATGCCGTTTTTCGGTTTCGTACTCAACGTGAGCAACCGCAATGGTCACTGTTTTGGTTGCGTCACGAACCGTACCGCCTTTGGCAATATCGGCATAACTTTTAACTTTTGCCAAACCTTTAGTTGCCTGAACAGCGAGAATAGCACTGGTCAGGGTTGTTTTGCCGTGGTCGATATGACCGATTGTTCCGACATTAACATGCGGTTTAGTACGCTGAAATACATCTTTAGCCATTGAAAAATCTCCTAAAAATATTCAGGGAAAGGATTTAGTAAACAGTAAACAGTAAACAGTAAATAGCGAATAGTGAACAGAAACAAACGCTATTCACTACTGACTATCAACTATGGACTATTGACTAAAACAAGCTGTTGATGAGAATCGAACTCATGACCTCGTCCTTACCAAGGACGTGCTCTACCAGCTGAGCTACAACAGCGAAGCGGGTGAAGGGAATCGAACCCTCGTCATCAGCTTGGAAGGCTGCGGCTCTACCATTGAGCTACACCCGCAAGCGGTTGGCTGTTTTTTTGCGGTCTGTTTTCACGATAAAATTTTGAAATATTTTAAAATATTGTCTAAAATTCGTAATAAAACAGACCATTTCATAAACAAACCACATTGGGGGATGGAGGATTCGAACCTCCGAAGTCAGTGACAACAGATTTACAGTCTGCCCCCTTTGACCACTCGGGAAATCCCCCGACAGCTGGCGATGGGACTCGAACCCGCAACCTGCTGATTACAAATCAGCTGCTCTACCAATTGAGCTACGCCAGCATTGTAAAATGCAATGCAAGGAGTTACATCGCCTCGTTCACTTCTTTGTACCGATTCGGTCCGGGACAGACAACGAAACCGGCATTCAGTATTAAAAAGTAATAGAGTAATCAAATTTTTCCACAAGACAAGAGGGGGAGCAAAAAATTTTTTTCTGATTCTACCGGATTAGGTGTTTCCCAACGGAATAGTAATTTTCATGTAACTATTCCGTAGTATTTTTTTCTCTGCCTGAAAGGCAGTATTTTCATAACCGCAGGTCAGCGACCTGCGGCGGTGAACCAAAGAGACTACTGCCTGAAAGGCAGGATTTTAACCCGTTGCCGCTATTATTTAAAATCCCGCCTTTCAGGCGGTGGGTTTTTTATCGCGGTACTACCGCAGGTCGAAGACCTGCGGTTATGAAAATGAAGCCCTATCGGGCTATTCCACTGAATAGTCACATTTTCATTAAAGGTAGGCAAATCATCAGGTGGGCAATCCGACCGAGTTCTTCTCCCAATGTATTAACTCCTGTTACGCACCGTAGATAAAAAGTAACCGTTTAAGATGAATCAAAGTCAAGTGTTTATTCATGATTTTAGTCCGTAGGACTTTCACGTGGATAACCCCGTGCAAACGAAGTGCTGCACGGGGTAAACGGAATCCCCTTACAACGAACTGCGTAGCAGTTCAACACGCTCACGGCAAAGATAACTTTTCTCTGTTGAACTACTACGTAGTTCCGGTTGTGGTGTATTACTCAATATTACTCAATGCCCCGTGCTGCGTTGCACTTGCACGGGGTTATCCATGTTAAAGTCCTACGGACTTAGGAATCAAATATATCTACCTTGACTTTGACTTTTCGTGAACGGTTCTTTTTAACTACCGTGCGTAACATGGGATATTAAGTATTTATTCTACCGACATTTCGGAAATCTTCCGCAACATGTTCCGGGACATTTGGGACATGTCACGGAACTTTCGGGACATGTCACGGAACCTTCGGGACATGTCACGGAACCTTCGGGACATGTCACGGAACCTTCGGGGCATGTCACGGAACTTTCGGGACATGTCTCCAAAAGGTGGGCTATTTATCAAAAGGTTCGCTGAAAGGTTGCGTCGGCGATAGCCGACTGTGAACCAGATTAACAACGGCAAAAGTTATAGCCTTCCGTTTTGGAGTCAATGCCGAGTCAACCGGCGCGACCTTTCAGCGAAAGGTCGCCCACCTGATGATTGCCGAGGAAATATTACCAATTATTTGACTATTCCGGTAGAAAATACCTAATCCGATAGAGTTAGAAAAATTCATTGTTCTTTTTGTTCTCGTTCAAAAAAACTTTCTCTAGGATTCTTGCGGTTAATAAAAAACGTCGATTAAAACGGACTTTATGCCGATAATAAAACTTAATTGTCTGTCATTTACCCCAAAAAATAAATATTGTGGAGACGCGAAAACTCCAACAATTATTTCCAGTATTTTCAGAAAATTCCATGAGCCAGAATCAAATTGCCGTTGGAATCATTGTTGAGGATGGTTTTGAAGGATTACAAGAAACACTCCGAAGTGCGAGGCTGCTTTCGGATTTTGTGTTTGTTCTCAGTACGGAAAACGCCGCCAATGTTGCGGAGTTGTGCGATTTCAGCGGTTCCAATATAACCTATCGCCAATCCCAAAATTGTAATGACGAGGCGGCATTGCGCAATGAGTTAATCGAACTCGCAGAATCTCAAAATGTTGCAAACCGGCTTCTTCTAATGAATGTCGGAGACCGTTTCGATGAAACAACATTGGAAGAATTTCAGTTGTTCCTAACAGGCGAAATTGAACGCAATTCCTTATATGTTATGGTATTGCATCGTCTTCACCGACCTGACGGCGTTCGGCATGATCTGGATGAAGAAACAATTGAACCGCGACTAATTCCACTCCGAAAAGGGTTGCGGTTTCAAGGTGCGGTTCGTGCTTCACTCCTTTCATCTGCCGCCAATCTGTTGATTCGCCTCGACGCCGCCCCCGGACGTTTTCTATTGCCTTCACGCCAACGTGATTCCGCACGGAAAAAACAATGGGCAATCCGAAATTTACAAATTCTTGAGCAATTGGAAAAACAAGGAAAATCAATCCCCCAAGATGCCCTGTTGCTTATTCGCGCTGAAGCCCAATCAATATTGGGAGATTATGTCCACGCCAGACGTAATTTTTTGCAACTCATCGAAAAAACCACCCAAAACGATCTTCGGTTAGCGGCTTATTACGGTGTTTGGGAAACTTTTGCGTTTTTACCAATGCCGGAAAAAGAAATGACCAGAATATTGCTCGCGGGGCTTGACTGTTTTCCCGTTGACATGCAACTTTTAACTTTTATGGGCTCACACCTTCAACAACAAGGAAAACTTGATCTGGCTGTACGAACTTTTGAAACCGCCCTTCGCTACGGACAAACCACGCTTGATATTTGGCATCGTTTGCGGATTCGCGAAATGGCAATTACAAGCCTTGCCTTAATTCACCGATTGCGCGGTCAAGGACGCGAAGCGATTCAGGTTCTTGAATCAAACTTGGAACTAATTGTTGACCGCACAGAATTCAATCGTCGTTTGCTCGATCTGTACATCGCTGAATTGCAAGAATCGAAAGGACATGAATTTGCCGCAACAATCTGGGGAGGAATTGATCTCGATCTGATGCGGGAAGTGATTTCAGGGGCTTGCCGGGCATCTGCCGGAAATTGGGAAAAAGCAATACTGCCTTTGGAATTAGCGTATCTGGACGGTTGCCGCGACATACTGTGTTTGCGATGGTATTCACTGGCGTTGCTCTCGCTAACCCGATTTAACGAAGCCATGATCATTCTGGAAGAATGGAGCCAACTCGAACCCGAAAACAAAGAAGCCAACGCATTTCTGGCGGCGGCTCGCCAACCTGAACATTTCAGCGAAATCGTCAGGCAATTCCGTGATAGCCAAATCAAAATATTGGGGATTTCAAAACCGGAAATTTTAGGAAGACATTTTACTATTACTCAAAATTCCCAAAATTCCGCCCTAAAACCCAACCACATGATCGAAAACGCCATACGTGAAATGATTGCCTCTTCCGGTTCGCCAAACAGCAAAAGAATCAGTACCGCCGCTTTCAGAAAAAATGAAATTCCGGAAAATAAATCTGAACGGCAAAATCTCGATTCGGAAAAAGTCGGCTCACACTAAAATCTAAAACAGAACCGGCTTCTGTTATGTGGTTTACGTTCTGTTGCCTGACTGGTTTACCTTTGTTCAAAACAAAAAAAATACCGGAGGTCAAACAACCTCCGGCTTCATTGTTAATCAATCACTGTTGATCAATTATTTACCAATATTTACCAAAAAATTTACCAAACGGGATAAACCGGTTGCCATGTGCGAACATATCGCGGGTAAACCGGATAATAAACCGGTGCGTAAATAACCGGACGGTAAACACCGAAAAGACCTCGACGATACACAACCGGCGGACAGCATGGATCGAAATGGGGAACACTGCAATCACATGGTGCAACGACAGTTTCGGTTACAACGGTTGTTTGGGGAGCGGCTTCTTCTGCCGAAGCAACATGAACCACTGCAAAAACAAACAACAACACAACAGACAAACAAACAATCATTCTGGTCATAAGAAACTCCTTGTGTGAAACGTTATGGAACAACCCTTTCAGAAATAGATAAATTGCTCTATTCCCAAAGGAAACATGCTCAATGAAATAACCCTTTTAACAAATTAACAAAATACAACCGTTAAAATAGATTACTTTCATTAATTGCATTGGTCATTTTATCATCACAATTGGTAAAGTCAATATATTGGAGAAAAAAGTTAGTTTTTTTTGATTATAGAATATATGGAATATGCGTAGTTATTCTGATGTGTTTTGGAATTTGGGGCAATTTTATATTAATGGCTCATGTTCCGCCCCGTAGTTAAAAAAGAGGTAGGCTATTTATCAAAAAGCCCGCTGGGCGGTTGCGCCGGTTGAGTTTTACTCGACTCCAAAACGGAAGGCAAATTCAATTTGCCGTTGTTAATCTAATTCACAGTCGGCTAACGCCGACGCGATGTTTTAGCAAAACGCCCACCTCTTGAATTTTATCCGCAAAATCGGTTAATGAAAATTCCACTGAAAGATTACATTTTTTACATAAATTGGTTGCTGTTCTAATTGACCTGTCTTACTAATCCGAAAAACTTTTTTGTTGATCATAACCCAATGCTTTATCGGAAATATCTTTTCTACACCATGCGCCGTCCCATCGAATACATTTAACTGCCGTGTAAGCGGCAAGTTTGGCTTCGGAAACGGAGTTGCCAATTCCCGTAACACCAAGAACTCGTCCGCCGTTACTGATAATTGTTCCATCGTCACGGATTGCGGTTCCGGCGTGGAAAATTTTTGTGTCCGAAACGTTTGCCGCTTCCGCCAAACCGCGAATCGGAAAACCTTTCTCGTAACTTCCCGGATAACCTTTACTTGCCATAACCACACACACCGCCGTCCGGCAATCCCATTCCAACGGGGAAAGTTGATCGAGTGTACCGTCAACAACCGCTTCAAATATATCCAGCAAATCCGTTTTAAGCCGCATCAAAAGAGGTTGACATTCGGGATCGCCAAACCGTGCGTTGTATTCAAGAACTTTGGGACCTTGCTTCGTCAACATCAATCCGGCATACAAAACACCGCGAAACGAAACATCAGAACGGTTCAACGCATGAATTGTCGGAACAAAAACGTGTTCCTCGATCCAATGAAGTGTTGTGTCATCAACAATTGGAGTTGGCGAATACGCTCCCATTCCGCCGGTGTTTGGACCGACATCACCGTCATACGCCGCTTTGTGATCTTGAGCGGGTTGAAGTGTTAAAATCGTTGCGCCGTCGGTAATTGCCAGAACACTTGCCTCTTGACCGTTCAGCCGTTCTTCAAGAATAATTCGGTCTCCGGCATTGCCGAACTCACGGTTTTCTGTGATTCGTAAAATCGCGTCGATACCTTCGGAACGGTTGGAACAAACGAAAACACCTTTGCCGGCAGCAAGTCCGTCCGCCTTCACAACAACCGGCATATCCCGATCTTTGTCAAGAAATTGAATTGCGTCGTTACCGTTGGTGAACGTGTGATGAACGGCAGTCGGAACCGAACCTTTTCGGAGAATTTCCTTGCAAAAAACTTTACTGCCTTCAATCTGTGCTGCCGATTTATTAGGACCGAAAATCCGTAGTTTTTCCGACTGAAACGCATCAACAATTCCCGCACAAAGCGGTATTTCAGGTCCGACAACCGTAAGACCAATTTTATTTTCCTTTGCAAATTTAATAAGTGCAGGAAAATTTGTTTCTTTAATTGGAACATTTTCAATATCGGTTCCGTCCGTAGCGGTTCCGGCGTTGCCCGGCGCAACAAAAATCCGGTTGGTTCTTGGACTCTGCGCTAATTTCCACGCCAAAGCGTGTTCCCGACCACCGGAACCAATAACAAGTATATTCATGGCTTCTTAATTTTGTATTTTTTATTTTGGTTTTAAATTGAATGTGTGATAAAAAAAACGTAATTATTCAGCGGATTTTTAAAAATTTGTAAACGAAAATTCCAGTGAATGATTACCATTTTATAAATCTGAATAATAATCCTAATGATAAAAGAAAGTAATGTCAATCCGTTTCGGTTGATTTACAGTAGGATTGCATGTTTTCCTCCGCCCTGCAAGGGCAATGCGTAACAACCCACCGCAACGCGGTGGGTTAAAGTACACCACAAACTTCGCCCTGAAAGGGCAATGCCAATCCATTTTGCCTTGCCCTTTCAGGGCGATTGTTGGAGAGGGACTGTCACCCACCGCGTTGCGGTGGGTTGTTATGCAATGCCCCTAAAGGGGCGAGGAAAAACTTGCAATCTTACTGGACTTACCTTTGAAGCCCGAAATATAATTAACCGGCAATTTTCCGAATTTCATTACGGGAAGAAAGATAATAGGCAATACCAAGTCCGGCAACAAGAATTGAAATAAG
>JAISBG010000743.1 GCA_031266315.1 Planctomycetaceae bacterium
AAAACGTGAAATCGAATTGGCGATTGCTTTGGTTCGTAATATTCATTTTCATCGGTTATTCAATCGTCATGCCTACATGCTCGACATTGCCGAAGACCTGCGGTTCTTTCGACAGCAAAAACGGTAACGAATTACCAGATTTATTAACAACTTAACTCAAGAGGTGGGCAATGTTTTGCCAAAACATTGCGTCTATGACGACGATTAACTCCATTTGTTGAACTGATGTCGGATTCGTTCTAAATGGCGGCGGACAGATTCAAGATTTGGGTTGATATGTAAGGCTTGCTGAAAACAAATGATTGCCTGTTCATGGTTTTTGAGTTGCAAATAAGCGTGTCCCATACCAATTGCCGCTCCAAAATGATAAGGGTTTAAGTCAAGCACAATTGCCGAATCCTCAATTGCGTCCTGAAATGATCCCAAAGCAAATAACGCAATCGCTCTTTGATTTCTGGCTTCCGCAAACAATGGAAATTCTTCCAGCAAAATATTGGCACATCGAACGGCTTCCTCGAAATTTTGTTGACTAATCTGTCGCATAATTTCGTACAGATCATGCCGTTGTTTTTCGGAACCGTCACGAGTCCAAATATTTTTCAGACTATTTTCCGCCAAAAGCCGAACACTTCGATCTTGATCGGTAAGGAGTCGACCCAATGCGTGATTGGCTTGATAAGTTCCGACAAAACCGAGAACTAATGCCGCAGCACGGCGCGTCTCAACCTGTTTCGACGCGGTTAGGCGAAAAAGTGTCGGTTGTGTGTAACAATGCGCCGTCTGTTCAATCAACCGCGAAACATCATGATGTTGCAAATATTCCAGATAAAACGACGTAAGTCGCGGTTTTATAGTATTGATCGAGTCCAAAGTATTTTTTCTCCTGTACTGTAACAGTAATAATAAGGAATAAATTCAGTCCATCCGTTTCCTACCGCAATCGGTAAAACTTTTCACGTAGCAGTCTATTTTTAATACAACAAAACAGACTATTAATGGATAAGTTGTTAAAATTCTCTTGGTTTGAAGTTTTGGGGGATGTCCAATTTCATAGTGTCGCCGGATTGTACCAGCACGTAGAAACCGGCTTTGATCGCAACGGCTTTAATTTTTGCAGGGAAGACTGCGCCGGCAATTGCGCCAATAATTATTTTGGGCGGATCATTGAATTCTTGACGGTTTTGTTTTAGTTTTTCGATTCGTTGAATGTGGGCTTCTATATCCTCTTCATTGGGTTTTGCTTTTATTTCGACCACCGCGATTGTTGTATCGTTTTCAAGATAAGCGTCGATTTCGGCGATTAATTTATTCTTTTTGTTTATCACTTTGAAGTTTCCTTCAAATTCCGTGTGAAAACGGTAGCCAAGTTCGTTGAAGCGGGAAACTACTGCGGGGAATACCATGTGTTCCGTAACTTCGCCAAAACGATTTCCCAACTTTCCCATTTGTTTTTGCGTTTCTTTAATAGCTTTTTCCGTTTCTTTATGTTGTTTTTGCGTTTCTTCAATAGCTTTCTGCGTTTTCTTTTGTTGTTCGGCAACTTCTTGCATTGCCAGATTGGTATCTTTTACGAAATCTTGGATCGCTTTTTGGGTAACTTTTTGGGCTTCGCGGATCGAGTCCATAACCTGCTCGTAGGTCAAGGAAATTGTTGAATTTGACATTTTTTTATTTTGATTATTTGATTAAATGTTTTTGTTTTTAGGTTGGTCTGATTTTAGACGGGACTTTCATTTTATCAGCAAATCGAGAGTTGACAATAGATCGGCAGGGAACGGTCTAATAGAGACAGTTACTATTAAAATCTCATGTTACACACCATAGTTAAAAAGTCAAGGTGAAAATATTTGATTCCTAAGTCCGTAGGGCTTCAACATGGATAACCCCGTGCAAGTGCAACGTAGCACGGGGTTAGGCAACCACCACAACTGGAACTACGTAGTAGTTCAACAGAGAAAAGTTCTCCTTGCCGTGAGCGTGTTGAACTGCTACGCAGTTCGTTGTAAGGGGATTCCGTTTACCCCGTGCTTGCACTTCGTTTGCACGGGGTTATCCACGTGAAAGTCCTACGGACTAAAAATCATGAATAAACACTTAACATTGACTTTGATTCATCCTAAACGGATACTTTTTAACTACGGTGCGGAACTGGAATTAAAATTTGTAAATTTTTGTGTTATTAAAATAGGCAATTGCCTTTTCACCTTTTATTTTCGTGACAACATTTCGGTAATCGGCGTCATTTTGTAATTCACTAATGTTTACGATTCGAAGTATAATTATATCAAATTTAAGAAAAAAAGAAATTACTTTTATGAAATTTTCTGATTCTACTGGATTCGGTGTCGAAGCATTGAAAAGTTCGTTTTAAACGCGAAACACACGAAAATTCGCGGAAAGAGGTGGGCTATTTATCAAAAGGTTCGCTGAACGGTCGCGCTGGTTGAGCCTTTATTGACTTCAAAACGGAAGGCAACACAAATAGCCTTCGTTAATCTAGTTCACAGTCGGCTAACGCCGACGCGACCTTTTAGCAAAAGGTCGCCCACCTGATGATTGCCGATGAACGATTCCGGTGGGAAATACCGAATCCGGTAGAATCAGAAAATTTTTATTT
>JAISBG010000019.1 GCA_031266315.1 Planctomycetaceae bacterium
TTAAGGAGGATTTTCATTATGAAAAAAAAGGCTTTTACACTTGTGGAACTTTTAGTTGTCATTGCGATTATCGGTGTTTTGATTGCACTTCTGTTGCCGGCAGTGCAGGCAGCACGGGAGGCTGCCCGATGTTCTCAATGTACAAATCATTTGAAGCAGATCGGTCTGGCAATGCACAATTACCATTTGGCAACAGATTCGTTTCCTGCCGGTCAATCCATGATTGGGACAGTTCGTTACTACAGTACTCTGTTGATGTTAACACCTTTCTATGAATACCAAAATATTTTTGATCAGGCGAATACATCTCCTTATTTTTCTCAAGACCCCAACCCCGGGTCGGGAACAAATATTTCTCCATGGAATACAATAATTCCAACTCTACTTTGTCCTTCTGATCCAAATACTCGGATTAGCGGAGGACGTAACAGTTATGCGGTTTGTGTTGGAGATTGGGCAGACCGAAGTATTGCCAACAGACCGGATAATCCAAACGCGACCAATTTTCCAAACCAACGTGGTATTTTTGTTCTCGGTCAACAATGGAATAATGTATCATCAGTACCAGATGGGCTCAGTAATACTGTTGCTTTTGCTGAACGTTGCGTTGGAGAAAATAATACTTCAAGCAGTTTAAACATTAAGGGCGGAGTTGCAACATCGGTAACAGATGCCGTTTCTGGAATCAATAATGATGCAAAAACAACGCTCGAAGCGGTTTTTCCCAATATTTGTAAAGCTAAGGCTGTAACAGATAAAAAAGAATATATTTCCGGTGTCGTTGTACAACCCTATCTCGGTTTACGTTGGGCTGACGGTCGACTCCAATCAGCATTTTCAACCCTTTTACCGCCCCCGCCAACTGTTCAAGCGGTGACGCTGTTAGTGGTCGCGGTATGAATTCGGTATCCAGTTACCACAATAACGTTACAAATATGATCTTCGCCGATGGAACTGTAAAAGCAATCTCGGAAACAATTGATTGTGGAACAATAACGGATACCACGATTTTGAATCTCAACGGAAGTAAATCGAATTTCGGCGTATGGGGAGCGATTGGTTCTATTAACGGAAAGGAATCGGTAACTCTTCTCTAATTCAAGATTAGGGCTGAAATGGGTGGGCAATCTGTTCGCTATATTGCGTTAGAGTTATGTTCGATATTTTTTGAATGATCGAAATTAAATTTTCATAACTTTATTTTAACCTAATTTTTTTGATAAATTGTTTCGTTAGAGAAATTAAGTTGAAAATGAGGTTACCGTTAGATTGCTTTTCCGTAATAGGAACAATTCGGTGAATCCTTAAAAAAATACCAAATTTTATGACTCACACGGTATACTTAGTTTTGTATTCCAAAGAGTTGGGAGTGGGGCGGTTAGGTTTACGGGTTCGCGGGTCATTGGGTCGAGAAACGCAATAGAACGAGCGTGAAGCGCAATTTCACGGCAACGTTCTTCCTCAAAATGATTTCCAAACGGAACAACCGAACCATAAGTCGCATCGCCAAGAATCGGATAACCATGCACTGAACATTGCAAACGTATCTGGTGCATCCGTCCTGTTTCGAGTTTAATTTCAAGATGTGTTACGGTTTTGCCCTCCAATTCAAAACAATTGAGAACCGTATAATGAAGAATTGCTTCACGGGCATCAGGATTGACGGGCGCAACAATTTCCGCAAGCGGTTTATCCGGTACTTTTCGCACAAAATCAATCAAGGTTCCGGTTTCCGGTTTAACGGTTCCTTCGGCAATTGCCCAGTAAGTTTTGTCAATTTGGCGTTTTTCAAACTGTTCGGAAAGCCGATGAGTGGCGCGGGAGTGTTTACCGAACAAAATGACACCGGAAACCGGACGGTCTAAACGATGCGGTATTCCGAGATAACTCCGATTTTCTTTTTCTTTAAGATAGGCTTTCACCCGCAATTCCAGCGAATCAATTCCATACGGAGCCTGCGTCAGCAAACCCGCCGGCTTGTTCACCCCTAAACAAGCCCCTTCTTCATACAAAATTTCAAAATCAAATTTCAACATAAAACGGTAAACGGCAAAAATTAGCTCCCAAACGGTCAAGTATAAAATGGACAGTTTAAACGGAAACAAACAGCAATCTCTCATAATTTCCTTTTTTACCACAGAGGACACAGATATCACAGAGAACCGATCAAAATAATTGGTTAAAAAAATTATCTCTGTGTTCTCTGTGGTAAAAATTAAAAATGTATTTTTAGCGATGCTCAAACTTTTAACGAAAATTCTTCACAATGAAAAAAAGCAAAAATAAATCGCGGGATTGTGTCGCAAAATCATTTCGTACACATTTATTTGAGGCAATAATGTTCAGTAAATATTTTATAATATCAATGAAAATAGAGAGTTAAGCGTTTTTAATTTCCAAATAAAATAGGCGTAAAATCATCTGATTTTTATATTGAGCAGGAAGAGTTTTCGGTGTATAGTTATGAAAAGTGAATGGGAGAGCATTATTTTTCATTCGATTACACGATTACACAAAACAATTCCGATGCAGATTTCAAATTTACGTTGGTGGCTATGCGGTTTGCTTTTTTGTGCAACTGCGTTAAGTTTTCTTGACCGGCAGGTTTTGTCGGTTGTGGCACCGGCGATCTGTGAAGAACTTCATATTGATAATAAAACGTATTCTTTTATTACAACGGCATTTATGGCAAGTTATGCGGTCATGTTTCTTCTTGGCGGCTGGTTTCTTGATCGTGTTGGCACGCGATTAGGACTTGGTGTTGCGGTATTGATTTGGACGGCAGCCAGTGCGTTGCACGCTCTTGCGGTAACGCCGTTTCAACTGGGAATAAATCGTTTTTTTCTTGGTTTTGGTGAAGGTGCTTGTTTTCCCGGTGCGGTCAAAGCAGTTGCGGAATGGTTTCCGGCAAAACAACGGGCATTGGCGGCTGGTATTGCTATTGGCGGTGCGAGTCTTGGCGGTGTTCTGGCTCCGCCGTTAACGGTTTGGCTGGTTGGTATTTTTGGCTGGCGTGGAGCATTTGCCGCCACGGGTTTACTTGGTTTTCTTTGGGTTGTTTGCTGGTTTATTTTTTATCATGCTCCGTCGAAATCGCCGTTTATTACTGAACAAGAAAAAGAATGGATTGAATCAAATCAGAACGAAATAATACCAACGAAACAAAAATCACAATATTCCGATACATTTATTTCCCTGCTTTGTCGAAAAGTGGTTTTTGGACTTGCAGTTGCTCGTTTTCTTTTTGATCCGGTGTTTTACTTTTTCATGTTTTGGATTCCGAATTATTTGCATCAAGAACGA
>JAISBG010000056.1 GCA_031266315.1 Planctomycetaceae bacterium
ACCTTTTAGCAAAAGGTTGCCCACCTTATGATTGCTTACCTTATTATAATATTTATTATTGTACCATTTATTATCGTGCCAATGAACAAGGTCCTCCGACGCAACCGCCGTTGCAAGCCATGACTTCAAGGAAATTTCCTTCTTGTCCGCCTTTAGCGTACATTTTTATTAAATTGAGTGATTTGCGGTCAAGACCGTTGATAAATTTTTCTTCAATTTTAATGTGTTGCCGGTTTTTGAACGTTTCACCGCCGATTTCGTGCAAAATCGCTTCCGTAACACCGCAACTCTTCGCAAAATTCCGCGCGTAACTTGCCGCCGGATGTTCCAACGGTTCGGCTGTTACGGATTTAATGTCAATCTGTTGCGCTGCCAAAAGCGCACCCAAAACCTCAAATGTCATTACGTAATCAATATTCGGATCAGATTGCGATTCCCGCCGCTTGGCAAGGCAAGGACCAATAAAAACCTTCACCGCATCACCATATCGTTCTGCCGCAATTTGACCGGTAAACGCCATCGGACTTGGTGTTACGGAAACCATCGGCATCATTTCCGAAACATGTTTTTTCACCGTCTCCGTCCACGCCGGACAACAACTACTCGTCATCAATTTGTCTCCACGTTCCATACGTTCAAAAAACTCTTCCGCCTCATGCCGTGTCGTTAATTCCGCGCCAAGCGCCACTTCAATAATCTCCGAAAAACCGGCTAACTTTAATGCGGCAAAAAGTTGTTCAATCGTTCCGGGAAATTGTTCCGTAATTGACGGCGCAATCATTGCGACAACACGTTTGCCCTCCTTAAACGCCTGCAAAATTCCAATTAACTCGGAACGAATCATAATCGTACTAAATGGACAAGCACGAAAACATTTACCGCAATAAATACATCGTTCAAAATTGATACACACCCGCCCGTCATCGCCTTTACCAATCGCACCGACCGGACACGCATCTTCACACGGCAACGGGTTACGAATAATCGCCTTGTAAGGACAAACCGCAATACAACGTCCGCAATCAATACATTTCGCCCTATCAATTGCGGAACGTTGGTTGATAACCGCAACCGCTTTTTTCGGACAAATTGAAACACACGGTCTCGCAAAACAACCAACACAAGCATCTGTAACACGAACATGACTGTCAACACAACCCGCACAACCAACTGTACAAACAGTCAGAATTGGTTTCGTGTTATTTTTACCTTCAATGGCATCCGCCAAATACGATTTCAGTAACCGTGATTCATCTTCCTCCTCTTCCATGCCGAATCCCATCAACGCCATCAGCCGATAACGTAACATCGCACGGTCTTTATAAACGCAACACCGATCCGATTGATAATTTCGCGGACGCATTTCAATCGGAATACGGTCAATTGTTTCCGCAAGCCGACTCTCCAAAAAATCCTGAATAAATCGAATCATCAGTTGTCGGCGAGTTCGTTCCGAATTGTTCATAATTCACCGTTCTCCCCAATTTCCCGCAACAAATATTCGGTGATGGTTTGAATATTTGCTTCGCTAATGAGTTGTTTTTCGTTGATACGAACATAAGGCGCACCGCCGTATTGCCGATTATGACATGCACCCAAACAAGCACTGCCGATAACTTCAATCATGCCGACAAGTTCCGCCGGAAGTTGCCGCTCCAAATCAACAAGTTCGGACGCACCCATCAAATGACATGTCGTCCCAAGACAAATTTCAACCTTGATTTTCATAACTTCATTTTGTTGTAATTATTTAGTGGAATTAGTACGATTATGGAAAAATAATCGTAATTATTCAGTGAAATTTTCATACATAACTTTCGTCCAAATGATCGCGTCGGCGTTAGCCGACATTCCATTCGCCCTGAAAGAGCAACACAAGCCAGCCCGCCGCAACGCGGCGGGTTAGCCCCAACAACACATCGCCCTGAAAGGGCAGCATATTAGTGAATAGTTGGGGACGCAAGCGGATTTAATACGTTTCGGTAAATAGCACGCTTGCGAACTATTCACTAATATGTTGCCCTTACAGGGCGTTGTTTGATGTACCGTTACCCGCCGCGTTGCGGCGGGCTGGCTTGTGTTGCCCTTTCAGGGCGAAGGAAAAACTTACTATCCTTTTAATGAAAATTCCACTGAATAATTATTACAAATAATCTGACGACAACTTCATTTGAAATATTATCTATTCTTCTATTGACATTTTGTGTTTTGTAGTAAATGATGGTTTAATTTTATACGCTAAAACGGTAACAACTTACGGAACAATCCGAAAAGTTACAAATTTAATTTTTCTCTCTGGATTCTTACACTAGAAAAATTTCATTAAAACTCGTTTGCGGTATTTTTCTTCGAGCACAATTTTCAACCGTTTTACGATATTGCGTCTTATTTCGAGGTCAATCGGCAAGTTGGGGTCTTGGTGTGCTTCGTTGGCTTTTGTCCCGACAACGAGTTCAATTTCATCGCTGTTACGAAAAAATTCCACCATTTTTTTCGATGCCAACGGCAATTTATCCGCCAACGCATCGCCTTTTTCTATTCTTTGCACAACATCGGTCAATGTCAAGACGCCTTCCGTAACAAGATCAATTCCGTGAATATCCGACGGCGGAGGTAAACCGCCGCCTTTACTCAATAATTTGACATCAAATTTGATGGGTCGATTGAGTTCTCTTGAAATAATTTTTGCCGTTGTTCCGCCGCACAGTACTGTCTTTCCATCGAAATCACGAACCAATTCCGCAAACGCCGCATCCGACTCTTCATAAAACGGCGGTCCCGTCAATAATCGTAATTTTCGCGGTTTGCGCAGATAAATCACCATGCAACTAATGTCATCAATACACGCATTGTTTTCGTTGCAATTTCTCGCCGCAACAACAACCGCACTTGATAATTCCCGTGCGGAAATATCAGGATTGTTTTTTATCTGATTTTTTATAAATATCAACACGCCTTCACGCCGCCAACCGAATTTGTAACCCTTTCGACCAAGACCCGCCTGTGTTACTCCGTCCGAAAAAGTGATAAGCCTATCTCCGATAATCGCGTGAATTTCCGACAACTGAACTTTACGCGATGTCCAGCGTTCAGAAATCAAATCACGCCGTTCAATCCATAAATCATTGTTGTTGCGAAAATGAATGAACGCCGGATTTTCCATTTCAATAACGCGCGACTTGCCGCCGATTTGTAAATCAAAAATAGTGAACGTCGCGTAACTGATTTTGCGGACTTCACAAACCGGCAACGTGTCCATAATTACTTCCGCCGATTGTAACACGTCCCTATTGGAACGAATAAACCGTAACGCCATTGTTGTGGTCATTGTTGCCAACAAATTCGCCTTAATTCCGCTGCCAAGTCCATCGGAAAGAACCGCAAGATGACGATTTTCTGTTGCAATCCGTTCAAACAAAAAATCATCACCGCAAACAGCCTCGCCGTCATGGTTACATTGGCAACATTCCATCTCAACAAATACATCTGCTTGCATTTTTTGATCCAAAAATCCGGTATGAAATTAAAGTCGGGATTCAAAATCTCGTATTTCATTATTTATCAATTCCTTAATCTCATTTTCGGGAAAATTCAACATATATTCCGCAATGCCAATAGGTTTCTTGAAATCACGCAGAGCAAGTTCAATATCCACTTTGCCTTTGTCGGCGCAAAGAATAATACCGATTGAAGGATTTTCATCGTCTTGTTTCATTTGCAAATCAAGTAAACCAAGATAGTAATTCATCTTTCCTATATATTCGGGCTTAAAAGTTCCTACTTTCAATTCAATAGCAACAAGAGAATGAATCCTTCTGTTAAAAAACAACAAATCAATAAAATATTCCTCGTCGTTATGAGTCAAACGATATTGATTACCAACGAATGTAAAACCGGCTCCAAGTTCCAACAGGAAATATTTAATTTTTTCAACCAAAGAACGTTCCAATTCCCGCTCTTTAACAGGGTGTTTCAGTCCAAGCATTTCGAGATTGTAAGTGGACTTCAGAATTTCGTCTGCCTGCTCTTGCAAATTTTCCGGCAAGGTAAGAGCAAAATTGTGTGTTTTAGATTCTAAAATTTTATGCCGATAACTATCTGCTTTTATAAAATTCAGCAACATATTGCGCGACAAACTGTTTTCATGGGTTAGTTCAACGTAATATTTTGCTTCTGCTAATGATTTTGCCTTGCCCATAATAAGCAGGTTATGTTTCCATGGCAATAGTGCGACGAGTTGTCGCAGTTTCTCGTCTGCCAAAGAATAAAATTCATAGAATTTTTTCATGTCCCACAAATTACGCGGTGAAAAACCGGTTGTGTCGGGAAATTCTTGCTGTAAATCGGACGAAAGCCGTTTTACCACGTTGCTGCCATAACCTTTTTCCAACTTTTCGTCAGCAAGCCGTTTGCCGATATTCCAATACATCTGCATCATTGCAGAATTAACCTTGTGGGCAACAATTACCCGTGTCGTTTTTATTTCGGTAATGATTTGCCGCAACATCTCGCCATATTGTTCGTGTTTCAGTTCTGTTGACATAGTAATTTATTTTTTTGTAATTCTTTGCAGGTCAAAGACTTGCGGTTATGAAATGGTGTTTTTCCGACAATCAGTAAAAAACGAAAATCGAAAGTATGAATAGTATATGATTATTTGCTTCCCGTCGCTACCGCTTCGGTCTTTTGTTTTTGAACGGTTGTGTAGGCTCCGGCGATTTCCCGCAACAGAATTTCTGTCTCTGCCATGTGTTCGCCGAGATTCCTTGCAATTTTCTGACACGTTACAATATTTTTTTGAATAACCGCCCGCGCTTTTTCCGAAACCTGTTCACGCCGTAATTCAATACTTGTAACATTTTGTACAATTGCCCCGACACTCTGATGCGGTGAAATAGTGAAAACGCTGATGTTCAATATTTTATCGCCGCAAACCTGATACGGACGTTGCAATTCGCCGCCGCCTTCGAGAACTGCTGCAATCAAATCGCTAAACCCAACAAACAATCTCAACTCCGCGCCAACCAACCCGCACGAATCAAACGCGACCACTGCACTCTCGTCAAACAATTCCGCAAAACGCCGGTTACATTCCACAACCCGAAGATGACGGTCAACAATCACCACTCCGGCAGGAATGTAACGAATAAGCGCATTACTTTTTCGTTGCGCCAACTGACGAAGATACGACACACACATTTCCGTTTCGGCTTTGTTTGCCAACAACG
>JAISBG010000097.1 GCA_031266315.1 Planctomycetaceae bacterium
AAGCAATATCACGATGTTCACAACGTCTTGCCAAGTCATAAATTCGGTCCCGGTTGCGGTGACCGGATTTCCGCGTTTACTATGTTGTTAACGCATATCGGTTACGAAAACGTTTATCGCGAAATTGCCGAAACAAAATGGCAGGTTCCCTGGCGAAAAGAAAAAGTTGACGAAAAAGGAAAACCAATTCTTGACGCCGATGAAAAACAAATTCCGGGTCCTTATTGCACAAAAATTTCGGAATTTCTCTGTCCTGCTGATATTGCCGGATTCGATCATGTTCCAATAATGTTGGGTTACAACAATTATGTCTTTTCGCACGGCGATTGGATTACCGGACAAAATGAAAAATTCAGTCGCGGAGCCTTCACTCCGGGTGTTTGGCATCCGTTGGAAGACATTATTGACGGAATTTCTAATACGCTTGCCATCAGCGAACGTTGCACCGCTCCCCAACGCGACCCGCAAGTCTATCCGCCGGAAATTCGCAACGTTAATAAGAATGTCGGGATTCAGGAAGTCTTGGAACGAATCAGTAACAAAGGCGGAGTTCGACTCGATATGAAAGAACCGGTTAGTGAAGATATTACGAAACAAAAATTAGAACTTTGTTGGGAAACAACGGAAGGCGATTATTTTATTGGTGACGAAAATATCACACGGATAAATCGCACTTGGGCTGGCGGACGTTGGGCGGACGGAATGCACTTTTTTACCGTAACCAATACAATCATGCCGCCCAACGGAGCAAGTTGCGCAACACGAACCAATGACCAATCCCCGCTTTTGGCTCCGCCGACAAGTTATCATCTTACAGGAGTGAACGGTTTAATGCTTGACGGTACGGTGCGGTTTATTTCGGACAACATTGATTACGGCGGCGATTATACCGGAAAAACCTGCGTCAAAGAAGGTCAATCACCTTTCGGTATTTGGGGAGCCTTAGGCAATATTGCCGACACAAAAAAAGAAAACACCGAAGTTAATGTAACTCAATAGGCACACTGAGGACACCGATTTGATAAATGACCGCAGATTAGGGAACCGTAGCCGGTAAGGCAATAGGCTTCGCCCACGAGTAACCGCTTCACGTTGTTGCGTTTCCGTAATCAGCTTCGTGAATTTTAAAACGGCTTGAGTATACACACCAATTCGTAAACACAAGGAAAATTTTTAACCGGTTAAAATTGATACAACCTGATACACGGCAACCGCAATAATAAACGCTAAACTATTTGTGTACGCCATTGTCATCAGCATGTATTTGATATGACCCGTCTCACGCCATATCACAGCGCATGTTGCAAAACACGGGTTGTAAATCATAACGAAAAGTATAAGAACAAACGCCTTTAACGGTGTCCAATTCTCTTCCGTCCGCAAACGAATTGCCAGACGTTTTCCTTGAATATCAAGGTTGTCCGTGTCAATCGCTTCAATCTCCTTCGTTAATCCTTTTTGTTCCGTTTGCTCCGTATTTTCGTTTTCATTTTCACTTTCGACTTTTTCATCTTCGACTTTTTCGTCTTCGGTTTCAATACCGTACATGGTTGCCATCGTACTGACGATGACTTCTTTTGCCGCGAAACCGCCAATAAGCGCAACATTATCACGCCAATCGAAACCGGCGTATTGTGATATTGGTTCAAAAATTCGTCCTGCTTGCGCGGCGTAAGAACCGGCAAGTTGTGTTGCCGCATCGGTGTTTGGGTCGGCAGGACGCGGGTAATACATGAGTACCCAAAGAAAAACATTCACCGCAAGAATAATTGTTCCCGCTTTTTTGACAAACCACCAACTTTGAAGTCCCGCCGTAAAAAGTATATCACGCAAACCGGGAACCTGATAGGTCGGAAGTTCCATCACCAACGGCGACGGTTCGCCTCCCACAAAGAATTTACCAAGAACAGACGCAACAATTAAAGCAATCGTCCATGAAATTAAAATAATTGTTGCCAATATAAATCCTTGATAGGCAAGGAAAAACGCCGAAATCAGTAACGCGTACACAGGAATTTTTGCGCCGCAATTCATAAGCGGAACAACCATAATGGTCAAAATACGTTCCCGTTGTTCCCGCATGGAACGAGTCGCCATCACCGCCGGCAACGCACAACCTCCGACAATACCGCCGCCAAGAACCATTGGTAAAATACTTTGACCGTGCAACCCGAAAAAACGCATCAGCCGATCCAACACAACAACCACACGGGCAATATAACCGCTTTGTTCCAGAATTGAAATGAAAAGGAAAATGAAAAAAATTGTCGGAACAAAAGTCAGCACTCCGCCAACACCGGCAATTATTCCATCGTAAATTAACGAATGAAGATCGCCTTCGGGAATAGGAAAGCAGGCATCGAGAAACATCGGAATCCAAACTGAAAAAATCGAATCAACCGCTCCAAGCGGCGTGTTCCATTCAAAAGAACCTTCTTCACTAATCCAAGGAAACCATCTCCAACAATCAGCCAAACTAAATGCCAACTGGAATGTTACAAACATGACAACGGCAACACTCAGCAAACCAAGAAACGGATGACAAAGAACCCGATCAAGTGTATCCGAATTGCGATGCGGAATAAATGTTCGATGAATCGTTTGCTTTTCGATGGTTTCCGCCAAAGTATTCCGGCTGGACGCGATTGTTTTACGTGGTGAATCTCCGCCGTGTTTTTCGTAATCTTCAACTTTTTTCACACACGATTCAAGAAGTGGTTCCCAATCTTTGTCGTGAGTGTGATGTTGAATAATTCGTCGGGCTTCGCGGTCATTTTCGAGCAATTTCACGGCAAGCCAACGAGTTGAAAAATCCTGAACAAGCGGTTCTTTTTGTGACAGTGCGGCGTCAAATTCTTCAATAAGCGGTTCGAGTGTTCCGTAATTAATTTTCCAGACGGCAGGCGATTCGTGATCGTGCTTTGCGGAAACAATATTAATTTGCCGGCGTAGTTCTTCGAGACCTTCACCGTTACGCCCATTCGTCGGAATTACCGGAACACCAAGCGTTTTTTCCAACTCCTGAATGTTAATCGTCAAACCGCGACGCCGCGCAATATCCATCATGTTCAGGCAAACGACCAGCGGTATTTGGAGTTCGAGTAATTGAAACACAAAATACAAATGCCGCCGTAAATTGGAAGCGTCAACAACAATAACAACCACCTCTGGACGTTCCAGCAACAGAAAATCACGTGTAACACGTTCTTCCTGAGAATACGAGGTCAAACTGTATGTTCCGGGAAGATCAACAACTTCGATACGGCGTTTGCCGTCGTGATAATGCCCGGATTTTTTGGTAACAGTTACGCCCGGATAATTCGCAACCGTTTGATGTAAACCGGTCAAAAAATTGAATACGGTTGATTTACCGGAATTGGGTTGCCCAACCAATGCAGCAAGAATTTCATCGTGTTCGTACATTTTTGTAATTAAAATAGATAATTAAAATATTAAACCGGAATTTCGGTAATAATTTATTTTGTTTACGGATTTCATAAACGGTTCGTTTATACTCTAAAAATATTTCGTCCTGAAAGGACAATGCGTAATAACCCGACAGGGTTTTATTTTCGTAACCGCAGGTCTTTGACCTGCGGTTACAAACCAATGAAACCACTGCCCGAAGGGCAGGATTTTAAGCCGTTGCCGTGTTAAGTTCTGCCTTTCTGGCAGTCGGCTGGTTGGCGTTACACCGCAGGTCAAAGATCTGCGGTTATGAAAATTAAGCCTTATCGGGCTATTCTGTTTTTCGTATCAATCCAATGAATAGTTATTAAACAAAACAA
Organism: Planctomycetaceae bacterium; assembly: GCA_031266315.1. Taxonomy (GTDB): domain Bacteria; phylum Planctomycetota; class Planctomycetia; order Pirellulales; family Thermoguttaceae; genus WRKP01. The sequence continues at coordinate 3,789 of JAISBG010000097.1, forward strand.
ACTGTTACGCTTGATTCTGTAACGCTTCTTCTACGATTTTGGCTTCTTCCACTGTATTGATTCCGAGACTTTCGACGAGTTTGAGAACCGGTAAGGCAATTACATGTTGCCCATGCGATTTCATCACCGCCGGAACATCGGTAATGTAATACTCTTTTTGAGCATTATCTGTTTTCAAATGATTCAACGCTTCCAGTAAATCCGGTGTGTGAAAAACATAATAACTCATATTAACTTCCTTAATCAATTTTTGTTCCGCGTCGGCATCTTTTTCTTCGACAATTCCGGTAAATTCACCGTTACAATTACGAATAATTCGTCCCAGACCAACCGGATTCTCTTTTATCGCGGTTCCCAAAATACAGGACGGGAACAATTTTTGTTGCTCATTCGGAGTGTACGCTTCAAGGAGTTTGAGAATAGATTCGACCTGAATCATCGGACAATCGCCGGCAACAACCATTGTCGTTCCGGTGTGATTTTGTAACTCATTCCGGCAAACCATGACCGCATGACCTGTTCCGAGTTGCTCTGTTTGTTCGACAAACACGAGATTCTGTTGACGTGTCCGATGTTCCAGAGTTTTCCGTACAAAATCGCTTCGATAGCCAACCACCACGATTATTTTTCCGATATTTGCCTTTTCTAAGGCATCGAGAACATATTCGATCATTGGTCTGCCACAAACCGGATAAAGAACTTTAGGAAGTTCCGATTTCATCCGTGTTCCTTTTCCGGCTGCCATCACAACAGCGTATTGATTTTCTGTCATCTTTGGAAAATGGTTAGGTTTAAAACAGTCTTCATCTTCACGTTTTGTAACAAATTCAACGTGTTAATAAAAATTTGATAATATTTCAAAGGAATTTTCGTTAAAAGTAGGAAATCATAAGGTGGTCAACCACAAGGTGGGCGACCTTTCGCTGAAAGGTCGCGTCGGCGATAGCCGACTTGTCCCTGATTTTGTTTGGCAATTGGATTCCAAAACCATTGGCAACACCATTTGCCGTTGTTAATCTGATTCACTGTCGGCTAACGCCGACGTAACCTTTCAGCGAAAGGTTGCCCACCTTATAGTCAATTACCTTATGATTGCCCACCTTCATGAATCATAATTATTATTCGATGGGTCGGATTGTATTTTTGAACAGATTTTTATCTTCTTTGAGTTTTTCTTCATTTCCGAAAACACAGATATTGTTCTGTTTCATTCCTTC
>JAISBG010000182.1 GCA_031266315.1 Planctomycetaceae bacterium
TTTTGAATGTCCATACCTAAACCGTATTGTTGCGGTAATTCACCGGTTTGCTTTTGGGTTATTTCCCGAACCGATTGCTCCGAAAGAATTTGTTTGCCCTCGAAACTCCCTTCACCTAACAACATCCGGTAAAAATTAGCAATATCTCCTGCCGTAGAAAAAAGTCCCGCCGCCGCATCCGGTTGCCGGTTGGGGTTGTCAAGCGGATGAGAAAACCGCGTGTTTTCCGTCTCAACAAGTTTCTTCACCGTCTTGTCAAAACGGTAAGGCTTTGCCAAACGGTTGAGATCAGGAATAAATGTCGTGTTGACCATGCCAAGCGGAGCGAAAAGACGTTGTTGCAGGAAATCGGCGTAATGTTGACCGGATACCCGTTCAACAATCATTGCCGCCGTATTGATTCCCATGTTCGAGTAAAGCGATTTCGTACCGGGTTGCGAAACAAACGGAATCGTCGGAAACAATACCGCCTCTTCCGCATACGAAAGAATGTCAAAACCGAATTTCCGGTGAATCGCTCCCCCCCAATCCATGCCGCTCGTGTGACTCAATAATTGCCGGAGCGTCGGCGGATGTTCCCAAGGAACAAGTACCGTTTGCTTTTCCTCCTTGACCAAAAGAACTCGCGCTGCCACAAATTCCGGCAGATAAGTCGTAAGCGGTTCGTCCAGATTCAACTTGCCCGCATCAACCAATATCATCACCGCCGCCGCCGTAATCGGTTTGGATTGCGACGCAACCCAAAAAAGTGTGTCGGTTTGCATTGGTTTTTGGGTCTCAATATCCTGATAACCAAGCGTATCAATTTGAAGAATTGCGTCCTTCGACGCAATAGCAGTAACAATCCCCGCTATGTCACCGTTGTCAATATACGGCTGCAAAACAGATTTGACCACAAACTCCTCCGCCAAAACCGGAGAAAACAGAAAGAAAACAACGACAGAATACGAACACAAGGTTTTCATGGATTCTTGTTGCAAGTTAAATGTTAAAGTTATTAACTCATGTTACGCACCGTAGTTAAAAAAGTCGGCAAAACATACGAAAAATCGAAAGAGGTAGGCGACCTTTCGCTGAAAGGTAGCGTCGGCGTACTCGCCGACAGTGAATCAGATTAACAACGGCAAAATGAAGACTCAATCGGCGCGACCGCCCAGCGGGCGGATCGCCCACCTCTTTCGATTTTTCGTGTGTTTGACTGACTTTTTACCAGTGCGTAACATGAGCTATTAATTAACGATTACAATTTTTTTCAAGATGTTTTTATAACATTTTAACAAAGGAGATTTTATGAACTATTCTGATTTAACCCGTCGTGATTGGATGAAAAGACTTAGTCTTGGAGCCGGTTTTGGTGTAGGGTTAGGATTTTGGAACGAAAATGAAGCCGAAGCAGACCTTCGGATTCGTAACGATGCCCCGCCCGGTCAACTTGCCCAAAATCTCGAAACACCGCCATGTCGGTTGGAAGACGGAAAAATTATCCGACCTCAAAGCCCAATTCCAAAAATTTCGGAAACCGATGTTTTGGTTATTGGCGGAGGTGCTGCCGGAACCGCCGCCGCAATCTGCGCCGCACGAGCCGGAGCAAAAGTAACTTTGGTAGAACGTTACGGATATTTCGGCGGATTGATTACCGGCGGGTTGGTGTTAAAAATTCTTTCACACCGTGCCACCGGAAACCAGTTGGTCGGACGCGGTATTACGGAAGAAATGCTCCAACGGCTTGAAAAAATGCCAAACGGTCTTGATAGCGATTATCGGAAAACAGAACCCAATGTCGATGCGGAAGTCTATAAATATCTGCTCGTCGAAATGATTTCTGAAGCGGGAATTGATGTGTATCTGCACAGTTGGGCACTTGACGCCATCATGGACGGTAACACCTGCCGCGGTGCAATTTTTCAAACGAAAATGGGACCGCAAGCAATTCTCGCCAAACAAACGATTGATACCACCGGTGACGGTGATATTTTTGCTTCAGCGGGATGTGAACATGAAATACGGACTTACTGGATTGGTTTGGTTCATCGAATCGGGCATGTTGACCGTGCCGCACCGCCTGCCGGAACAAAAAAACCGCGAGGTCTCGGTGACGGAACTCCAATTCCCGGTGTTCAATGGGTCAACATGAGCGGTCCCGACGGCAACGGACTTGATGTTGTTACGCTTTCAAAACTCGAAATGAGTCACCGTAAACAAATTTGGAAACAGGTTCAGGAAATTCGCAACACACCGGGTTACGAAAAAACGTTTCTGGTTGAAACGGCACCGCAAATTGGAGTTCGTGTAACGCGAGTTCTCCGTGCCGTTCACAACATGACGCTTGCCGATGCGGAAAACGGACGAAAATTCGAGGATTGCATTGGTATTGGCGGTGCATGGTTCGGAGAACATGCCGCATGGGAAATTCCGTACAAGGCATTGATTCCGAAAACAATTGACAATCTGCTTACCGCAGGACGAAGCACGGCGGCAGAGCCCAAAATGTCCGAATTGGTTCGTGTTATTGTTCCGTGTTGGGTAACCGGTCAAGCCGCCGGTTGTGCCGCAACTCTTGCTGTTAAAAACGGAACAGCCGTCCGAAATGTCGATTATCCCGAATTACGAAAATTATTGCTGGAACAAAAAGTGTTTTTAGGATAAATACTGCATTAGAATTGTATCGGGTATTTTTCAAGTGGTCGAAATTGAGTTTTCGTGACCTCATTTTTAACCTAATTTTCACAACAAAAATAATCTCAGTAGCAAGAACGGCAAAAAGATACTAACCTCATTACCCAATGATTTCAAGTTAAGCGAATGAAGTTAAAAATAGGGAGTTTATCTGTAATATTAAATAAATTAAAAGGTTTGGTCAATTTTTGTATTTTTGCGAATATTTTTTGATTCGATTTTAAATT
>JAISBG010000198.1 GCA_031266315.1 Planctomycetaceae bacterium
TGTTGAAATTCCATTGTCGTTACTATCTGTAATAGTAATTGATAAATTTTCTGTTTTTGTATCACCTTCTGAAAGACATTCGAAACTACTATTCAATTCATATTTGATTCTCAAATCACCAAGATAAGTTACTGTTGCGCCGCTGTCTAATGTGATTAAACCATTTACCGAAACAGGTCGTTCGTTGATTTTAATGATACAATGAGAATCATTTTCATCTAAATCTGTGATGTATTTTCTCAAGTCAATAATCTCTTCCTCATCTGATTCTTTGAATTGCCAGACGAAGTTATCAAAATCCAGTGTCGGCGGATCATTATGTCCATTGACTGTAATTGTAAAGTTACCGGTTCCAGAACCGCCTTTGGGATCACGGACGGTGTAACCGACGATTAAAGTTACATTTTCACCGTAACCAAGTTTTCGGAAAATTTCATGGGCAGGATTAAATTGCAGGTCTTTTTTATTTTCTGAAACCGTAAATAATTTTGAAACGACATTTTGTAAATCAGTAGGTTGAATCAATGTGTTTCCGATTAAACCGTTAATATTGACATCGGAAATGATCAATTCCTCATTAGAATGATCGGAATCTTTCCAACCGTTTAGAAGATCGCTAATCGTTACAAGTTGGGCATTGATTGATTCTGTTACGGGTTCGATATTTTGATCCTGTCCCGATATTTGAACCGGTGAATCATTTACGCCCATAATATTAACAATGAACGAACCGGTCGATTCACAATTTTCGTAGCCGTCATCGGAAACCGTATATTCAAACCGGAAACTCAAAGTGTCATCGGTTGTCAGGAAATCAAAGAGATTACTCGGCGTATTAAATTTGAACTCTCCTGTTGCCAGATTAAATGTGTAGTATTCATTTTTCAGATCAAAAACGTAATCATTTTCATTGAATAAAATCTGTTTCAATTCTGGTGTTGTGAACGAATACGAATGTTTTGTTTGTTTACTAATTGCTGTGTTCAAATCTTTTGTGAAGAACGCTTCTTTTTCAGTAACTGCAACAGTAGTTTCCGAAACGGTCGGATTCGATTCCTTGAATATATGAACGTTAATATCTTTCGTTGCTGTTCCGCCGTAGTTGTCTTTTAGCGAAACAATAATTGTATAATCACCGTTGAGTAATTTTTTGTTTTCATTTGGAATTGAAATAATGCCGTTTGAATTAATCACAAAACCAAGATTCTCTGAATTTGAATCAATACTGTACAACAAATTTGCTTGATCATTCAAATCGGGATCATTCGTTGTAAAAACAGGATTTATTGATACGGAATCTTTTGAGTTCAACGCAAAATCGAATTTATCGTATTGACAAGTCAATTCCGGTACATTATTTGCGCCGTGAATACGGAACAAAACTTTTCCGACAGAATAAGTTAAACCGCTTGCATCGCGTACAGAAACAGGAACTGCAACCTCAAGCCATTGACCATAACCAAGTTCTTTGTAACTTCCCGAAACCGGATAAAAAACAAGATTGCCCGAAGAATCAATGTTGACCGAACCAAGTGGGACGGAATCCAACGGATTCGTTGTTCCGCCGCTCCATTGTTCAAACAAAACAGGATTGCTCTTGTCGGAAACGATAATTGAATAAGCATCCAAACCGTCAGGAAGTGTCCAATCGTTAAGAATAACAGATTTCGGCACAGAAATTTGCGGAACGGTTCCATTATTTTCCGTTGCGTTAAATTCGCCGTTTGCGCCGATTGTTTGATTGCTTGGTCCCGTTGGAATTGTTACGGTTCCGGTGATTGTTAATTCAATTGTTCCGAGACCGGTTAAACCGTATTGTGTATCGGTACTTGTGTATTGAAATTTCAGTTTGAGCGTTTCGTTCAGTTTCAAATATTCAAAATTTTTATCCGGCGTGAATACAAAATCGCCGTTTTCGCTGAGAGTTGCAACGGTTGCCAACGAAACACTGTTCGAAAATACATCGGAACCGTTTGCGCTGACAACAGTTAATCCGGTCGTTTTGAATCCCTTTGTTCCGGCAACAGTCGGCGTAACTTTTCCCGTCTTCTGAGTTGTTTCCGTTGTCAGTAAAACCAAATTTGAAACAACAGGTGTTGCGAGCGGATTCAAATTGATTGTTAATGTTTCAGAAACAATGCCGCCGCTAATACTTTTTACGGAAACATTAAGTTTAACAGTAGAATTTACGGAACGGTTTTTAAGTTTTGACGTATCAATATTAAATGTTCCGGTGCTTGTGTTGAATTGGGTAATCAATTCGTTGTCTGCGTCACTTGAATTGTCTTTAACGTTTGAAAAGGAATAAACGAAACCGGTTGCGTCTTTCCGGTCTGAATCCGTAACGGAAAATCCGGCGTTTACCGTTTTAACCGGATTGCTGATGTCGTTTGAAATAATTTGAAATACCTTTTGGCTTGCCGTGAGAACCGACGGATTATCTTTACCGTTCACAATTATCTGCAATATTCCGGTGTTTGGCGATTGCCCGTATTCGTCTTTAATACCGTAGGACACGGTGATCGTTAATGTTTCATTCAAACCGAGATCATTGAAAAAACTATCCGAAACAGTAAAAGTGACTCCGGAAGCGGTCAACGATAAATATTGTTGCAGTGTTGCGGGAGTGTATTTTGAATTGAGTTCAGGATTGGAAACAGACGCACTCTGAATCACCGGATTGACAACCGACAATTTGGCTCCACGATCAGGATCCGTCCACCGCGTCAGAATGTCGGTTGTTTTAATTGTTCCCGAATTGTTGGCAGTCTGGTTGAATGTTAAACTCACCGGAGTTGCATTGCTCAACACCGGCAACTCGTTTTGTCCCGTCAAAGTAAATACAGCACTAAACGAATATTCGTTTCCGTAAACATCTTTTGTCGTTACAGGAATTGTTACTGTTTCCGTTTCACCGGCTGCCAATTTTGTAACACTTGACTCGTTGGGAGTGAACTCCAAAGAACCGTCGGTTTTCAGCGTAATTGTTCCCTGACCATTGGCTAACGTCTTGCTTTGACCGGTTTGGAGAGATTGACCGGAAACACTTTGAACCAGATGATTCGACGGAACCTTAACATTACCGTTACCGCTGTCCTGAATCGTTTCCGGCACCGGATCATGCGCCGTAACAGAATGAGAGGTAACAGTTCCTGTTGCGGAACTTGCTTTTTGTTGCGCTGCCGTACTGTCCGTCAGATCAATTTTGCCGTCGCCGTCCACATCCACTTCAGGATAATATTTCGCAATCGGCATCACCGAAGCCGCTCCCGCGTAACTGGTATTCGCCAGAAGATTATTGTAGTAAGAAACCCGATTCGCCCAACCAGCCGGCTGTTGTTGTTGCGCAATCGCCGCCATGACCAGAATATCCAGACCGGATTTGATTTGACTCTCTTGCGAAATAACGAACGTAAAATTGCCCTTGCCTGCATCCGCCGAAACAAAAACCGAATAGGAACCTGTCGCCAATGTCGCCGAAGCACTGCTCAACGCTGTCCCGTTGACACTATCCGACAACACCATCGATTGACCGTTTGCCCGATTGATCAAACGAAGTTGCGAAGGATCAAGCGTACTGCCGTTTGCCCGTTGAACCGTAAAATCAAATTTCGTTGCGATATTGCCGTTTGTTGTCAGATCAAACTGAATCTCCGCCGGATTATTCGGTTGGGCGTAAGCCGTTACCGGTCCCAAAACATTCACCGAAAGAAGTTCCCGCGATTCCAGCATCTCAAAATGCGCCAAACGCCGCGATTGCCAACCTTGCGGACGAGTCTTTTTAGTCCGCTGTTGCGGAATAAGATGGTTTAACAGGTTTTTCAGACTTTTTGAGTTTTTCAGTTTTTTAAAAAAATACATTTTTCTCTCTCGTCAATTTATGTACAACGGTTTCAATCCCAAAGGAACAAGGAAATTCACTGCTACAATCAACCACCGAACACAGCGAACAAACGGAGAATAGTTATTTTGCCATTATCACTCAAGACTATCTTGGCAATATTTTTAATTTTTTAAAAAATTACCTTCTATTTACCAAACAGCTGCTAATTTGGGACATTTGGGAATAATCACCGTTCAAATAGAGCCTCCTGATTCTACCGTATTAGGTGTTCTCCACCAAAATCGTAAAATAATAAGTAAAATTTCATCGGCAATCATCAGGTGGGCGACCTTTCGCTGAAAGGTCGCGTCGGCGTACTCGCCGACAATGAATCAGATTAATGACGGCAAAATGAAGACTCAACCGGCGCGACCGCCCAGCGGGCGGATTGCCCACCTCTTTCGATTTTTTGTGTGTTTTGCCGACTTTTTTACCTATGGTGCGGAACAGGAGATTTTAATCGATAAATTTTGACAAATTTTAACAGATTTTCTATTTTTCCCAATTTTTCTTAATGTAAGGATTGACCAGTCGATTTATTTTGTCTAAAATACCATTACATTCGTCATTATGGTTAAATTCGCTATATTCGAAGTAATCATAATAATTAGTATTTTTAGCACCAAACAGAAAATCGACATTCAATGACAATTTATTTTAGTACAAACATTCCGGAAATGCGATCGGTTTTGTCCTACAACCGTATCAGCAACGAGATTGCCAACTCAACACGGAGATTAGAAACCGGTCAACGAATTAACACCGCTCAGGATGATCCGACCGGATTGATCATTCGGGAAACAATGAGAGCAGATATTAAAGGTATTCAAGCCGCTCAAAAAAATGTTTCGCAAGCCAACAGTATGTTGACTATCGCGGAAAACGGAATGAATAATATTTCTTCGCTGCTTATCGGAAGTCCGGGAAGCGAAGATAACGGGTTGCTCGGTTTGATTTACAACAATGCCCTTTCCGGCGGTGAAAAAAAATCGATGATTAGCGATATTTTGGACACCATCGACAGCATTGCACGATCCGCAACTTACAATGGTCGCCAAATCATTAACGGCGCCCTCGCTTACAATTATTCCGGCGTTGAGGCAAATAAACTTGCGGGACTCCGAATTAACAAAGCCAATGTCCCTACCGGAGGTTCCGAAGTTAAAATTGAACTTCAAGATAAAGCCGATAACGCAAGATTGGCTTTATCTTTTGATGATTTTGAGAACAGCAATACTGATCTTCTAGACGATTCCATTATTGAAGCGGGAACCACTCTGACAATCGGTCTTCAAAACCAGTCGCGAGTAATATATACATTCGAGAAGGATACGGAAATAGTTGATGCGATTGGTGATGGCAGTGGTTTTGCTACAGAGCTAGTAGCATCTGATTTTATTACGGAATTGAATAACCTGCTTCGCGGTTCCGGTGTAGCAGCAAAACTTGTTGATGTTTCGTCAACTCCTACAATTATTTTTGAATCGGATGCTGTTGGAAGTGACCAAATTCTCGAAGTAACTGCTGGCGGAAAAAGTGCTGGCGATCTTTCTACTATTATT
>JAISBG010000210.1 GCA_031266315.1 Planctomycetaceae bacterium
AAAACGTATTGATCGGGGATTAAATCGTTGCTCCATCGTCTGAATAGTACGGTCAAGAAGCGAAATCGCAGCAACTGTTGCGTTATTGTCCTCATGGAGACTTTCCGCATATTTATGAACATTAAGAGCCCATTCATTTTTAACTTCATCAAAATCGCTTTCAGAAAGATTTTCGGCACTTCGGGAATAGTGTTTAAAAAGCGGAGTTTGATCAAAGCGGATACCGTTTTGCGCCGACACCGGTCCGGCTAAAATGATCACTTGAGAAAGAGCAATAAACAGTTCTTTCCGCAATTCAAATTGTCCCTCTTCAATCAGTGTTTCCGTCAATTCAACAAGTTCCTCGACGATCTGTAAGGCTTGACCAAACTGACAATCTAAAACATAAGCAACAGCAAGTTGCCCCAGTTTTTCAAAGAGGAGATTGCGACGTTCCAACGCTCCATGTTGGATCAATTTACGAAGTTTTTCGACTTCGGGTTTCAATTTTTTCGGAGAACCAAATGAAAAACCCGGTATATTAGGAAAACCACTCATTTTAACTCAAATCCAATTTGTTAAAAAAATTTGTTAAAAAAATTCGTTGAAAAAATTTGCTAAAAAATATTAAAAAAGGTCGTAACTATTCACACAAATAGTCAACCCAATAAAACAATCTTTACCGAAACGGTTTTTACACACCTATTATTTCGGCAAAACATTACCTAACTTTTATCTGCCAACGTGTTAAGTAAGTTATTCGACGCGAATACGATTGAGATGTTCACTCTAACGCCGTCGCAAATTCGTCCAACGAAACACAAGTTAAAGCAAAATCTACTAACTCATCAAGCTTGGCAATATTTTGTATGGAACTAATCTTTTCCTGAAGCGGTTGCGATGGCAATCCCAAACGTTGCGATAGAATACGAATAACCATTTTGGCTTCATTTTCGACTCGACCTTCGACTCTGCCTTCGACTCGACCTTCGGCTCGCCATTTATCGATAAAGCCGAGGTCTTTTAAGCATTGTACAACTTTTTTTCCCATAATAGCCTCCTGAAATGTTTTGATATTAGCTTCAGTTATCACGTCAAGGTAAGAATTAAGAACAATATCTTTACCATGTTCTTTAATATAGTTTGCTGCTTCCGTTAAAAAATGACGGAAATGATTAACAGTTAACTCTTTGTTCAAGTTGGTGAGCCAGAGGTTTTGCTTTTCCGGTAACTCACTCAAAACAATTATTTGTATCGGTCCCATATCGTTGTCAATGCCATAAATGCCCTTCTGGTCTAATGTTATTTTATAATCACGGGACAGATTTTCTAACAAGTTGTAAGGATGGCGAGATAGGACTACCGTTACCGATATATCCTTAATCTTAACTTTTTCACGGTAAGCGTAAAAGAATTTAAGACTGATAATTTTGTAAAGATCGTTGATGTCAAAGGTATCATCGGGACTTTTGTATTCGATAAGATTGTGGAGTCGAAAAGATCGGGCAATATTTTTATCAATAATAACATCTTGACGTTTTTTGATGATGAGCAAATCGACTCGTAATGGTCCTTTGGTTAATTGATATTCGATTTGGAACTCCAACTTATCGCGACTTTCCATGAGTTCGAGTTGCATTGCACTACAAAAGGCGGGGTGCCACTGAGTTTTAGTCATAATTCGGAACCTGTTAGTCGGAGTAACGAGAAGAGTTTTATTTTACCGTGAAAATCGGCTCTTTCAAGAGATATGCCACTAACAACAAAAACCACTCATTTCTTGATAATTATTTTGAAAGTTAAAAAAGATTAGCAAAATTGTGAATGATGATATTTTTGAACTTTGTCGTAGTTTACTTGAGTGGAATCTTGAACTAGAGATTTTCGCAGAGAAGGTCGCCGATTTCGCGAGTACCGTACCCCATTTTTCCGGCGGCTTGACTTTTCATTTTATGACCGGTAACAAACATAATTGCTTTCATTATCCGTTGTGCAGCCTGAGTGTAACCTTCTTGTTCCAGTAATAGTGCGGCGGCGGAAACGGTGGCGATGGGGTTGATGACATTTTTACCGGTATATTTGGGTGCGCTTCCTCCCATTGGTTCATACATACTACATCCGTCCGGTTCGGGATTGATATTACCGCCGGCGGCAACTCCCATGCCGCCCTGCAACATTCCGGCAAGATCCGTGATAATATCGCCAAACATATTTGTCGTTACGATGACATCGTAATATTCGGGATTTTTGATCATCCACATACAACAAGCGTCCACATTATTGTAATCTGTTTTCACATCGGGATATTCTTTGGCGACTTCGAGAAAAGTACGTTGCCAAAGGTCGTGTCCGAAAGTCAGGACGTTTGTTTTGGCAACAAGGATCAGCATTTTTCCTTTGGGGTTATTTCGTTTTCGGGTGTAGTCGAAAGCCCAGCGAATACAACGTTCGGTTCCTTTTCGGGTATAGACAGCGGTTTGAGTGGCGACTTCATCGGGAGTTCCTTTTTTCATACAACCGCCGATTCCGGTGTACAAATCTTCCGTGTTTTCCCGAACAACCACAAAATCAATATCTTCCGGTTTTTTATCCTTGAGCGGTGTTTCCACACCGGGAAACAATTTGACGGGGCGAAGATTGATATACTGATCAAATTCAAAACGCAACCGCAATAAAAGTGCTTTTTCAAGAATACCCGGAGCCACCTCAGGATGTCCGATGGCACCGAGAAGAATAGAACGGTAACCGCGCAACACGGTTATTTCTTCATCGGTAATTGTTTTTCCTGTTTTGAGATAACGATCACCGCCCAATTCGAAATAATCGAATTTCATCTCAATTTTTTCGAGTTTCCCGACTGCCTTGAGAACTTTAACAGCTTCGGCAACAACTTCAGGTCCTGTTCCGTCACCGCCGATTACAGCGATTTTTAACGTATTATTTAATATATTATTT
>JAISBG010000300.1 GCA_031266315.1 Planctomycetaceae bacterium
AAAAGCAGAAACAAGTTTGTTGATTTTGTTCACGGAGGGTCATTCATGAGAAACAAGTTTGTTGATTTTGTTCCCGAAGGGTCATTCATGAGAAACAAGTTTGTTGATTCTGTTCCCGAAGGGTCATTCATGAGAAACAAGTTTGTTGATTTTGTTCCCGAAGAGTCATTCATAAGAAACAAGTATGTTGTTTCTGTTCCCGGAGGGCTATTTTGAGAAATACACAGTGTATTTTTGTTCCCGGAGGGTCATTTTTGAGAAATACACAATGTATTTTTGTTCCCAAAGGGTTATTTTGAGAAATACACAGTGTATTTTTGTTCCCGGAGGGTCATTTTTGAGAAATACACAATGTATTTTTGTTCCCAAAGGGTTATTTTTGAGAAATACACAATGTATTTTTGTTCCCAGAGGGTTATTTTTGAGAAATACATGGTGTATTCGCAAAACCGAATAACCCGACAATTTTTCTACTAACGGGACAGGAAAATTAACTATTCCGTAAGATGAAAGACGAAATTGATGCGTAGCAGGAGTTAGTAAGGCAGAAGACCTTGCAGTTTTGTATTTGAGGGGTCTGGAATTTGATATTTTATAACTTTTTGATCGGATTTACCAATATTGATATTGCCCAACGCCGGGTCCCAAAGCCAAACCCATTGACGCAATTCGTTACGGGGCATAATAATTCGATGCAAAACATGAGTGCGTTTCTGTTTCACGTAACCGCCGGAACGGTCTTCAAATTGCCAGATTTCAAAACGCATTGTCGCCGAAGTCTCATCCAATGTTGTTCCGAGATCACGCAACAACATGACAAGTGCACGAATTTGTTTCGGTCGGAATTGACCTTTTTTATAACTTCCGCCAATGTAAAGCGGAATAACTTTATTCTCGTAATGTTTCGATTCACGGATTGTTTTATCAACCCATTGTCGGCTTTCTTCATCTTTAACGGCGATTTCTTTTTTACCGTTGTCGTCCCGATCACACAAAACATCGGCGTCAGGAGGAAAAAATTCTTCAAAATCAAGCACCGGAGCGTAACGCCAACCTTCAAAACGTTGTTTGGTTCCGCCTTTGATAATAATCAGATCGTAAATTCCCGGCAATATCGATTCAATAACCCATGTTCCGTTACCTTTGTTGGCAGCGCGGAAATCCACCCAAGGTTCATTGATTTTCGGAGCCTCCGCCCGTTCTTTGGCAACCCGCGTGGAACCATCGGCTTGCTTCGGCAACCCGTCCGAATCCCAACGATAAATCGCACCAACAAATGTAACATCGTCATAGCCGCCGCTCAATTGAATGGTCAATCCGCCGGCATAAAGAGTTGAAACAAACGAAAATAAAACAAAAAACAACATTGAACTTGTCCATTTTTTCATACAAATATCTCACTGATTTTAAAGGTGGTTCTTGTTAAGATACAGGAATCAGTAGAATTTTCGTTAAATAGGTAGGCAACCTTTCGCTGAAAGGTTGTGTCGGCGTACTCGCCGACTTTGCCCCTGTTTCCGGTTGGCAAATTGACCCAAAACGGAAGGCACAATTTGCCATCGTTAATCTGATTCACTGTCGGCTGTCGCCTACCCGATGTTAACCAACTTTTAACAAAAATTCTACCAAATCATTACTTCTATTTTAACCGCAAAACGTACCCAATGTAAACCCAACACAGCATATCCGCAACTAAATTTTTTCTGATTCTACCGGATTAGGTGTCCAATCATTGAAAAGTTCGTTTTAAACACGAAAATTCACGGAAAAGGGTGGGCAATCCCTTCGCTATTTGCCAAAAGGGTCGCGCCGGTTGGTTTTATTATTGACTCCAAAATGGAAGGCACGTTAATCTGATTCACAGTCGGCTATATCGCCGACGCAATGTTTCAGCGAAACTTTTGATAAATAGCCCACTTCTTTTTTGCATTTTGCGTTTTTCGCATCAATTTATAGAATTGTTACCGGAAAAAAAATTGGTCTTGTTCTAAAAGAGCAAATTAGATACTATGTTTTAGGAGCGTGTTCTTATTGTTTTTAAGGCAAGGATGTAATCATGTTGGATGTTCTTTCGTTAGGAAAACAAATATTAAAGCAAGAATCATTGGCGATTCGGGAACTTGCGGAAAATCTTGATGAACGATTTCTTCAGGCGGTTTATCGGATTCTTTGTTGTGAAGGCAATGTGATTGTTTGCGGAATCGGCAAGGCGGGACTGGTTGGACAAAAAATTTCCGCAACCCTTTCCTCCACCGGAACACCTTCTCATTTTCTCCACCCTGCTGAAGCAATTCATGGTGATTTAGGGAAAATTGGTAAAAAAGATGTTGTTCTGATTCTTTCTCAAAGTGGTGAAACGGAAGAAATCATTCGGATTTTACCGTCAATTCGTCAGTTTCGGGTTGAAATAATTGCGATTACCGCTTCGGAACAAAATACGTTAGGGCGTAATGCTCATGTTGTTCTTCCGTTGGGGCAAATCGAAGAGGCGGACATGCTTGGTTTGGCTCCAAGTGCCAGCACTGCGGTGATGATTGCGCTTGGTGACGCTTTGGCGTTAACCGTTAGCCAACGGCGACGCTTTCAGGCGGACAATTTTGCGGTTTTCCATCCCGGCGGCGCGTTGGGACGTAAATTGAGTCGAGTTGATGAACATCTTCGTGGTTTAGAGCGTTGTCGAATTGCTCCCGATAATGAAACGATTCGTGAAGTTTTTGTTCGGCATCGTGTTTCGGGGCGTCGTTCCGGTGCCATTCTGCTAACCCATGAAGATGGACGGCTTTCCGGAATTTTTACCGATAGCGATTTGGCAAAACTTTTTGAACAACGAAACGAACATTTAATTGATTTACCGATTCGTAAGAGCATGACTTCAAAACCGACTGCTGTTCTCAGTGGAACACGAATGCTCGAAGCGATTGCTATTATGAGTGAAAAAAGAATCAGTGAACTGCCGGTTATCAACACGGACGGATTTCCTCTTGGAATGATAGATATTACCGATGTCATTGCCGTCTTTCCTGAAACGATTTTATCAGACACGATATTGCCGGACGGTGCAGCCGATACAACCGCAAATAAATTCCCGTCGGAAAAAACAATACTGAAAATCGCTTGAGGTAACTTCTAAAAACTTTTAACAAATAGCAAAGATTATTTTTTGACAAGATAAATATGATATACAGTTTTATTTGATTTTTATCCTGTAAATTTTGTAAATCCTGTCAAAAAAAATAAAAAATTCAGAGATTTCTGTTGATTTCCGATCATGTTTCACATAAACTATGAATCTTATTCAAGCGATACATTTTTTTACCGTGTTGTTTGCGGTAAATGTTTCGCGATTATTTCGATAAAACCTTATAATTAAGGAGAATGACGATGAAAAATTTAGTTATTTGTTTGGTCAGGCTTTTTGCAATGTTTTCAGTGAAAAATCAAATGTTAAAATGGGCAAGTCAGGGGGGGGGGGGCAGTATGTAGGGAAGAGTTAAGAAATGATAGGGAAAAATCTCTGCTTTCCCAATACTTTTCCGCAAAATTCTTACAACTTCGTCGTTCTTCACCGTTCGGCTTTACTCTTGTCGAACTCCTCGTGGTGATTGCGATTATCGGGGTGTTAATCGCACTTCTGTTGCCGGCGGTTCAGGCAGCACGCGAGGCTGCAAGACGAATGCAGTGTATTAACCATTTGAAACAATATGGTATCGGGATTCATAATTTCCACGATACCAGTAATGGTTTACCTCCCTGTTATCTGGGAAACAATAGATTATCGTTTTTTGTTCTTGTTCTTCCTTTTATGGAACAACAGGCAATATACGATGCGATGACCGGAACCACCAATCGTTTCAACATCAAACCGAATGACGCTTTTAACGGAACAGGAACTTTTTCTGAGGAACAAAAAAAGCAACTCTGTTCCGTTCCGTTTGCTTACTGTCCGTCACGGCGTGGTATTGCCGAATTTTCAACTGATGGTTTTGCACGAGGACCGCGTAATGATTATCTTCTCATTTTTGCGGCAACTCAAGGACAACGTGATTTTGTAGCAACTATTTGTAACAACTGGTATCAACATGTGTATTCTCCTATGCGGCAGGATGGTGCTTTTCGTGTTGCCTCTTCAACTTTTGAACCGGCAACAGAAAATGTTTTTACCGGTGGAGGAACTTTGACCATGTGGGAACCGCGAGATACTATGACCTGGTGGTCAGACGGAACATCCAATCAAATAGTAATGGGAGATAAACATATTCCACAATCACTGCTTGGTCAATGCGGTACTTCTCCAATGGCTCAGATGCGTCAGGATTGTGGTGTTTTTCATGCTTCAGGAAACGATCCCTATCATGTGGTTAATACTTTCCAACTCAATTCCCGAACAATATCCACTGATTTAACAACCGCAGGATATAAAATAGGATTAGCCAGAGGACCAAGCGAACACGATTCCTCTTCTATTTCCCCTTGGACAGACAGTTTTTTGTCTTTCGGCAGTTATCATTCGGGCAGTTGCAATTTCCTTCTTGGAGACGGTTCTGTTCGCACCATTTTAAATCCGGTTTCAGGAAAAATATTGCTTCTACTTTCCGTTGTTAACGACGGTAACACTGTCTCTATTCCTTAGATTTGATATTTTTTGCCTACAAAAAAACAGCCGTTTCCGCAAAGAAATAAAATTATCTTTTATCTCATTTCGGTAACGGCTGAATAATCGTAATAGTTTTATAATGATTATAAGTTACTATTACTGTTTATCCAAAACCCGTTTTGCGCGTTCTTTGATGTTATCGTTACGGCTTTGGAAAATAACTTTTTTCATTGCGTCAGCGGTTTGCGGAGATTTGCCTTGCAATTTTTCACCGATTGTAACAATAGATTCGGCGGCTTTCTCTTTAAACTTTTCGTTGTCAAGATATTGCACGGCAACACCCAAAACCTTCAACGATGGATTTCGTGCAAAAACATCGAAAATGAGAACTTTGTCCTCGTCGCGATCAGCAAGATCATAAACTTCCTGACATATTTGTAACCGCTGTTCCTCCGACATGCTAAACTGACGAGCAAGCCGAATGTAACCACGCAAACCACGAACCTTGAACTTGTTCTCTTTCGATTCCTTCGCTAACTTCAGGCACGCAGCAGCAATAAGTTGAAGGTCTTGCGGTGAACGCCATTGACCAAGAATTGCCGTTGCTTTGTCTTTTAACTCCGCATCATCGCCCCAAGCGTATTGGTTGGCAATCTCCATTGCCTTCGCTCCGCCAATTTCTTTGAGCAAATCAAGAAGATTGATTTTCATTGCCGTTGAGCCGTCGGCAAACAGTTTGAGAACTTCCGACGAAGCCGCATCTTGCGGTAAACGTGTACACGCCGATTTCAGCACAACAAGAATTTTTTCGGCTTCCTCTTCCGATTTCGCTTTGTCAAGCACGTCAAGAAGAATCGGTAAATCTTCAATTCCCGCCGTCTGACCAAGAGCGTCAATCGCCGCCTTGCGAACACCGGCGTCCGTATCCAGCAATCCCTTTTTCAGAAGCGGATACGCTGAAATAATCCGGCGGTCTTCCACAAGACCAATCGCGGTAATTTTCGTTGCGGCATTGCCTTTTTCAAGTAAACCGACCACCGCATCGTCAATTTCCTTACCGGGCAAATTGCGCAACGTATTTTCTGCCGCTTTGGCAACCTCCGGCGAATCCGTTTGATTTGCCGCATCAATCAGAATCGGCAACACGGACGGATCACCGATATTACGCAGTGAATCAATCGCCGCAACTCGTACAACAACCTCGCCGGACTTGGCAAATTCCGAAATCGCCGGAAGCGAAACAACCCGTGATTCCTTGTCTTTGCGGTCGCCAATAGAACGAACCAGTTTTGATTTCCGTAGCGGATCAGACTGTTTGCCGAGTTGTTCGACCATCGCTTTCGTAACAGCATTGCCGGCAGGAAGTTCACGTCCCGCTTTGAGACCGACACCGAAAAATTTCGGCGATTCGGAATTTAATTGCGCAACAAGCAAATCAATACCGTCCAAACCGCGAATCAAAATTCCCCAATACAAAGCGGCTTCTTTTTGATACGCTTTAATATCGGCAACCGCCAAAGCATCGTAAATTTTGATCGCTGTATCCTTTTGACCGTTTTTCGCAAAAATTTCGGCAAGGAAAAAACCGGAATCCGCCAACGCCGGATCAAGTGATTTTTGTGTGAAAAATTCAACGGCTTCATTACCGCCATTGCCGGCGTATGCGTAACCGGCGGCTTTGCGAACATCAAGGTCTTCGTGTTTCAGAAACTCCTTTGCGGTTGCTGCCGACTTGGAATTGCCGCGAACACCGAGCGTTGTCAGTATTCCGGCGAGAGTTTCGGGACGTTTCACGGTTTTCGTTGCTTCACAAAGTGCAGCGTCCACCTCAATACCGGGAATTGTTTCCAGCGCGTAACGTGCGTAAAACCCTTCTTTTTCAATGTCGAGTTTTTCCACAAGAACCGGAACCGCCGCCTTCGTGCCGTACATTCCCAGCCGTTTGTAAGCGAACATTTTGAGACGTAAAATATCGTCTTCTGTTCCCGGTTGTTTGAC
>JAISBG010000315.1 GCA_031266315.1 Planctomycetaceae bacterium
AACGATTCCTAAGTCCGTAAGACTTGAATAGGAATCCCCCCGTGCAAGCGAAGCACGGGGAAACGCCAATCATCAGGTAGGCAATCTAAGGTGG
The DNA here is from genome assembly GCA_031266315.1 of Planctomycetaceae bacterium. Lineage (GTDB taxonomy): Bacteria > Planctomycetota > Planctomycetia > Pirellulales > Thermoguttaceae > WRKP01. The sequence goes on from JAISBG010000315.1 coordinate 95, forward strand.
GCGACCTTTCGCTGAAAGGTCGCGTCGGCAAATCCGACAATGCCCCTGATTCCAGTCGGCAATCGGATTCCGAAACAGTAGGCAAAAATGAATTGCTATCGTTAATCTAATTCCCAGTCGGCTAACGTCGACGCGATATTTTAGCACAACATCGTCCACCTCATTGTTATTGTTTGATATTTTTATCGAACAGTTTTTCTTTATTGACAATAGCATGGCGCATTTGGTGTTCGACATTTTGGAGGAAGTCGTATTTTGCCTGTTGTAAGGCATCGCGTTGGGGGGGCGGAACGGTGTTGGGGTCTTCACCGCGCGGGGTTGCCGCAAGCAACTTTTTTCCGATTACAATAATCGACAACGCCTCTTGGTACTCCTGCGAATTTTTCGCCAACTTCGCTAAACATTGGCTCAACTCCGGTCGTGTAAATGAAATCGCCCAATCCAACGCAACTTGTCCGTCAGAACCGCCGCTACGGAAAGTATTTTTATAACCGCAAAGAATTGCCAACCGGTTTAGTTGTTCATCGGAAAGCGGACAACGCCCAAACCGGTTGTTTGGAAACGAAGTCAAATAAGTTGGATAATACGGAGCGTTCAAATCAATCCACGTTAAAACACGGTCAACCGCTTCGGGATTTGTTTGCCGATTAACGTACACTCCAAGTTCCTTACGTTTGGCATCAATGGACGGATCAGGATGTCCTTTGAGCAACACCTCCGCGATTTTACTTTGCGTCGAACCCCATGTATAAGGTTTCAACTTGACATGCGGTCCCGCTCCAACAACTTTGATTAAATTCTTTTTGTACAGTTCAACGTAGGACGTGTTGAAAATCGTGTTCAAATCTCCGGCAAGATTCGGTTTCTTTGGATTATTTTCAACCTTGCCGTAATCATGACATTGCGTACAATATTTATCGAAAACAGGTTCCTGAACTTCTTTCGCGTAACTGAAAAGACGCGGTGTTCCGTACCAGCCGTTCATCTGATGCGGCGGTTGGGTCAATGCTTTGGGCGTGTTGGGAAGCGGCGGGAATGTTGACAGCCGGTCTTCATGGCAACCAACACAACCATTCGTTTCACCCGGACGAACAATGACTCCGCTTCGCATCGTTTGAATCATACGTCCTTGCTCGTCAAGTAATTGAAAATACAAAAATGTATCGGCGGGAACAGTGAAATTGACACTGCCGTCCTCTTCAATCGGAACCGTACCAAGAACACGTTTATTGATAAATTCGTACCAATTCATTCCCGGTCCCTGCTCGCCGTGTCCGTTTGACCAACCTTTCGGCGACCACGTTTTCTTTTCCGGCGATTCCACAACCCGCAAAAATTTAACGCTTCCCTTTTCAACATTTTTCATACCAAAACCTTCGTAAACATTTGTTACGTAAAAATTGCCGGTTGTTTGCGTCAAGTCGGCTTCCTGCGTATGAACGGGCGGCGGAATTGTTACGGCAAGCGGTGTCGGGTCAAAACAACCGGCAACATTTTTGTCTTCAAAAACAAGTTGCATTGTGCCGTCCCGACCAAGCATGTAAATTCCCATTCTTTCGCCTTGTCCGATCATACCGGACGCGAGAAACCAATCAGCGGAAAGCGGAAACGGGTCTTCAAATTTCGGATAAACGTTTTTGAATTTATCGTAATGTTTAACTTCTGTAAACGTTTCATCAATTCCTTCATCAACAAGATTAATTGCCGACGCGGGCCACGTTTGTAACACGGCTTGTTTTCCATCGATTCCTTTTTGCCGGTCAACCAACGCGACAGCTCCCCAAGGTCTGTCGTGAGTGGACGTGAATGTCGCAACAAAAACAGACGAACTGTCCGGCACAATTTTCGCATCAATAACACCGCCGGGCGATGCCGTATTATTGCCCCAAAAAATGGCGTGATTGAAACCGTCGGTTGTTGTAATCCAAAGTCCCTGAGCGTCACCGAAATTCCGGTCAACATATTCCCAACGGTCATAGATAATCCGTCCATCCGGCGTCAATGCGGCATGACCTTCAAAAAGCGTACTTTTACCGATCTGCCGAATATTCGAACCGTCGTCGTTCATTTTGTACAAATTACACATAATATGCCTGTTACACATACAGTATTTCGGTTCACGTGTTGAGGAAAAAACGATTTCCCCTGTCGGCAAGTACAACGGATCAATATCGCTTATGCCGGACAAAAAAGTTAATTGTTTCAATAAATTTCCTGATTCCGTTTGTGCGAGCAAGACGCGAAGCGGTTGTTTTTCGTTCAATAATTTATCTAATTGTAATTCGTAAATATGATAATCGTCCTGTTTATTCCGGCGAATAGAAAGGAGCAATTTTGTTGCGTCAAACGACAGACACGGGTCGCGGACAATACCTTCGGGAACTTCAAGCAATATAGTAACAGAATTGTCTTTTGGATTCCAGATACGGAGCGAACTGTTTCCGCGAAAACTTCCTTCGTTGATTTCGCCTTTTTGAAACATAGTTTCGGTGTTGTGGTGATCGGGGCGGTATTGTTCCCGTGTTACGTATAAAATCGGATGTTCGTTGAGCAACGGATTTTTTCGCACGGTTTCGATTTTTGCTTTTTCTTCCGCTTCGCGTTTGGCAACAATTTCGTGCAAATATTTTTCACGCTGTGCCGTTTTTGCAACATCAATATTTCCGTCGGCGCGGAAGTTGTCGATTCGGAGGTGCGCCCAACTACCGGTTTCCTGATCGACAACCTGTAACACAAACGGTTTGCCTTTTAATTCCGTAACATTCCAGACGATTTCATCGAGCTTCTGTGAATTTTGCCCTTGAGCTTTACGAACCGGTTCACCGAGATTGCCGTCATTGAGAACCGGACAGAGACCAACATAAGTTTTTTCCCGTTTTCCTCCGCCGACCAGAAGACGGGCTTCGTTGCCGTTCAAAACAAACACCGGCGATTCGAGAACACAAATAGTATCATCGGTCGGAGCGGAATTTTTCGCCGATTCCAATGTTGTCAGGTAAAACTTACCGTTCTTGGTGTAAGGAATATTTTCGTTATGAAATTCGGAATCCCGATGACCGACCGGTTTGGAATTGCTTCCTTCAACAATTTTCCAACCGTCTTTGGCAAAATCGCCGGATTCAAAATCAAACACCACTTGTTCCGCAAAACACGAAACCGTACAAAAAATAAACAAACAAAAAATCAAAATAAAACGCATGATCAATTTCCTTTTCTGGTTGGGAGTTTTGAAAAAATTTGTAACAATCCACTGGATTGATACGAAAAACGGAATAACCCGATAGGGCTACGCAACAACTGATTTTAACAAGTTCCGTAAAACAAAATCGTTGCGATAATATCGCCGCTAACACGATTACTAGGTATTTCAAAAAATATCAATTTTATAATTCACGCGACATTATATTGTAATCATCAATAGAATTTTTATCAATATCAGTAAGATTACAAATTTTGTCTTTGTGTTCA
>JAISBG010000365.1 GCA_031266315.1 Planctomycetaceae bacterium
CAGTAGTAAAGTTTTGTGTATTCCAATTGTTCAAAAAAATTGTTCAAAAAATTCAAAAATCTTTTCTCGGTGATCTCTGTGTCCTCTGTGGTAAAAAGGGAATTAGGAGAGGTTGCCATTGGTCCAAACCGGTGCCCCTTTTCCAATAAGGAATTTTCCGTATAATTTATCTTTTTAATTTCAATTTCCATTCTCAACTGGAGGAAGATTAGCGTGGGAACCAAAAAAACTGGTAAAGGACGACGAAAAATCGGACGGAAAAAAAGACGAATGCGCTCTAAAATCCGACATCGTAAAAATTAAATAGTTATTGTAACTATTCAGCGGAATTTTCATAGAGAACCGCCGACCTTAGTGAATGAAACTCAAAAGGTAGGCAATTTATCAAAAGTTTTGTTGAAGGGTTGCGCCGGTTGAGTTGTAATCGATACCAACAGGCTATGAAAAACCATCGTGTTCTCGTTCCGGTTTCGCATCCGCTTGGCGGTATTCGGACGTACATGCTTTATTATTTCCGGCGGCTTCACAAGGAAGCGGGGTATCGTTTTACGTTTCTTTCCGAAGCAGGCAACGCTTTTGAAACTTTCAAACGCGATCTTGTTCATTGGGAAGGGACAGAGTATGTCGAAGTTTCCCCGAAATGCGGAAGCAGAGCGGTAATTCAAACAATTCGGCAAACACTCAAATCACAATCGTTTGCGCTGATCCATTCGCAAGGACTCAAAGCGGGAACAGAAACCGCAACCGCAAATTATTTCAGGAATATTCCGCATCTCATTACATTACACGATGTTATCCTTCCGCAAAACGAAATACCGGGTCGTTTCAAATGGTTGAAAAAAAGAATCATTTCATTCGTAACACGCCGTGCTTCGTTTATTGTACCGGTTTCTTACGATTGCGAAACCAATCATTTGCAAATCTTTCCGGCTTGGAAACATGGACCGGTTCAGATTAAAACCATTCCGAATGGTATTGATCTCGAACAAATAGAACTTTCTCGTGCAAAATTTGAAACATGCACAGAAATACGCTTGCGCGAACAATTCAGAGTCGGAAACAATATGATTCTTGGCGGTTTCTTTGGGCGTTTCATGCCCCAAAAGGGAATTGATATTCTTTTGAAAGCGTTGGAATTGCTTGCCGATCAAGGTTATGCCGATCGTTTTTGCGTTGTTGTAACAAAAGATTGGAACGGTTTTTTAAACGAAACAATTCGTCTTGCTACAGGAAATCCAAAAATTATCCGAATGATTCATTTTATCGATCCGGTACCGGATATTACGCCGTTGCTTCTTCAAACAGACGTAACAATAATTCCGTCACGTTGGGAAGCCTGCCCGATTCTTCCAATGGAATCACTTGTTCTCGGCGTTCCTGTTGTCGGGTCAGATTGTATTGGGCTTCGTGAAGTATTACACGATACGCCTTCGTTGATTCACCAACACGATAATCCAAAATCACTCGCAACAACATTGATAAAATTCATCGAATCACCAACAACTGATGCCGCAAAACATTATATTGCGGACGCTGTCAAACGATTTGACATCCGTTCCGCAACAAATCAGTTACTCGAAATTTATCAATCGCTTGGCAATAAGTAACTCATGTTATGCACCGTAGTTAAAAAGTCAAGGTGAAGATATTATTATTCATAATTCCTAAGTCCGTAGGACTTTAACATGGATAACCCCGTGCAAGTGCAACGCAGCACGGGGCACTGAGTAATACACCACCACAACTGGAACTACGGAGTAGTTCAATAGAGAAAAGTTATCCTTGCCGTGAATGTGTTGAACTGCTACGCAGTTCGGTTGAGGCGGCGTATGACTCAATACCCCGTGCTGCACTTCGTTTGCACGGGGTTATCCACGTGAAAGTCCTACGGACTAAAAATCATGAATAAACTCTTCACCTTGACTTTCATTCATCTTAAACAGTTACTTTTTACCGACGGGGCGTAATGAGAGTAAGTAATTTGTAATCATTCAAATCTGCGTAATCTGTGTGTTAAAAATGAAGTTGCTGTTAGATTATTTTCTACAATCGTGCAATCCCCGTAACTTTACACTTTGTCGGAAAACGATAAACTATAGATTCCGAACTGAAATATTAATTATTAATAACGATTGATTCTCCATTTTGCCATGCGATGTCCGTTTTGCCATCAGGATAACGATAAAGTGGTTGATACACGAACCAGTGATGACGGTTTTGTTGTTCGCCGCCGCCGGACATGTTGTGCGTGCGGGAAACGTTTTACAACTTACGAGCGGGTCGAAGCGACGCAGGTTCGTGTGATCAAACGGAATGGTCAACGTGTTCCGTATGATCGGCAAAAATTACGGCAGGGACTGGAAAGAGCCTGCTGGAAACGCCAAATCAGCGATACTCAAATTTCAACGCTCATCGCTCAAGTTGAAAGCGATATTGACTCAATGTTTGAAACAGAGGTTGAAAGTCAATTTATCGGAGAACGGGTTATGCAATATCTTGGGGAACTTGATCAGGTTGCTTTGGTACGTTTTGCCAGTGTTTACCGACATTTTCAGGATGCCAGCGATTTCGCCAAAGACCTCACGGAAATGCTCGAAGACCCCGACGATGTTCTGCGTCACTTAAAACATTTACAAAACCCTACAAAACTTCGTTTTCCCAAAGCAAATAAAAAAAGGTAATTATTCTATTTGCCGGTAATAAACGAGTCGGCTTTCACGTGGAGCATTGGTTTTCAGCGTGTAACCGTTTTTACGAATCTCTTTGCCGAAAAATGTTACCGTTTTACCGGTGTCCGCATCTTCAAATTCGTAATTCGCATCCGGTTTGATTGTTGTCAGATCGAAAGTCATTGATACAACATCTGATTTCGGACGCCTAAACGCAACAATTAATCCTGATTTCTGTTCAGGAAGAT
>JAISBG010000420.1 GCA_031266315.1 Planctomycetaceae bacterium
AGCTTTGGTAACTTCAGGGGAATACATAAGAAAAAAATCGGTGAAAGATAGCATAACAAGGAAGGAAACTGCCCACAGAATAACAATAACCCTAAAGTTACGCAAGAGCAATTGGGGAAAAAAAAATGAAAATAAGGTTAGAGAAAAGGTCTAATAACGACTCAACCGGCGCGACCGCCCAGCGGGCGGATCGCCCACCCATTTTCGCCGATAGTGAATTAGATTAACGACGGCAAATTGAAGAACTTCAATTACCAATTGAAGAACAGCAATTACCAGTTGAAGAATAGTAATTACCAATTGAAGAACAGCAATTACCAGTTGAAGAATAGTAATTACCAATTGAAGAACAGCAATTACCAGTTGAAGAACAGTAATTACCAATTGAAGAACAGCAACTACCAATTGAAGAACTTCAATTGTCGTTTTTTTCCCGTCCGGTTGTTCAAAAAAGTGGGCGGAACATGCGAAAAGGATGCGGAAGAGCGGGAAAAAATTGATTTTTGTGTTATTTTGCGGAAAATTCGTGTTTTCTTTTTTTTCTCTTTTGTCTATACTCTAGGCGTTGTTTTTCATTTCCGCAGGTTGTCCAAATCATACGCAACCTATTGATCAATTGATCATAAATACGTCAATCAGGAATCATTCCAATGTTTCGACCTCGTTTTTTTGTTTTCGTGTTGATTAGTTTGAGTATTGTGTTTTTTGGACTATTCGGAGGATTTTTTGGGAAGTTTGGGAAAAACGCTTTTGGGCAAGGCGGTGCGATGCCTTTTCGGGAAATTCCAACTCATGAATATTTCGCCATCTCGCTTCACCGTTGTTTTGAAGGGAACTTCGATAAAGCTCTTGCCGATTTTAACCGCGACCTCCAACACGCGGTCAAAATTCCCAACGTCAACGGGCAAATGTTTCTTTGGCTCGACTCCTTCTGTTATTGGGTGATGTGCGGCGAATGTCATTATCAAATGGCACGCTACGCCGATGCGATGCAAGCATTTAATAACGCGTTGCAAATTTATTTGCAACAACCGGAATGGCTCAAAAATATCACCTATACCGGAAGTCCTTCGCCGATTCCGCGACAACCGTTTATCTGGGGACGTTCCGAACGGCTCGGAGCGGTGGGCGATTTCCGGCATTGCAAATTTCAAATCTATCAGGAAAATGTCAATCTCGTCAACTTGGGACGAGAGGGAACTGCTTTGTCGAAAAACGCCCAATTAAGCAGTATCCACGCTGATGAAATTATTTCCCGAATGGCGTTGATGATTCGGCGGCGTTCCGAAATTCTCGGCGCCCTCTCAAAATATGACCCCGAAACTAAACTATTGCTCGAAGTTCTCGGAAACCGCCCTTGTTTGCCAAACCATTTTACCGGAGTTTGGGTCGATGTTCTTCACGGTCTTGCTCTTGCCGCAATGGGCGATGACGCCGCCGCAGAAACACAACTTCAAAAAGGATTGCTGATGTTGGGGCAACTCGACCACCAACTCTCGCCTGTTGCCTTAAACGAATTGGGAAATATCGCCGTCCGTGCCAATAAACCGGAAGAAGCCGTTAAATATTATCTTGAATCATCGTTTTCCGCTTATCTTGCCCGCGACCCGATTCTATTGGGCGAAACTTTCCGCAATATGGCAAACGCACAACGGTTAATTGATAAAACCAAAACTTTTCCACCACTTCAAGCTGCTTTGAATTTTTTCGGGGCGCAAAAAGATGTCAGCCCAATGATTCTCGTACCGTTGTGTCATGAACTGGCAGAAAACGCTTTTATGGCTGGAAATGCCAAAGCCGCAATGACTTATTACAATCAAGCCGCCGTATTGTTGAAAGGACGGAGTATCGCGGATACTGTTCACGGTGCAAGGAATTATTATCTCGGAGCCATGATTGCCTACGCAACCGCGTCTGCCGATTATCAAAACGGGAAACCAATGACCCTCTCCATGCAAAACGGAGACAAAAATCTCGAAACCGCCCTTCTTTTCATGCGGCAACGCGGTTCCCTTTGGCTGTATCAACTGAATATTCTTGAAACCCTTTTTCAGCAAGGAAAAATCACAACACGCGGTCCTATTACGATGCGAATTGCCGATGAACTTTACGATTTCCTGCTCCGTGATCCGAACAGTATGGATTGGATGTTGCAGCCGATGGAAAGTTTAGCCGCAATGACTTTTACGCCGCCGACAGCGTTTCAGCGTTGGTTTTATGTTGCGCTTCAACGCGGTGATCGTGAAAAAGCGTTTGAAATTTCCGAACTGGCACGCCGTGCCGTCTTTTTTTCGTCGTTTAATCTTGGAGCGAGGCTGTTTTCGCTCCGAATCCTGTTTGAAGGCAACAACGAAAATATCACGCCGGAACAACTGCTTGAACGTCAAACCTTATCGCTTGACTTTGCCCGATTCGGGGAATTGTCGAATCAGGTTCGTGCTGTTCGGTCGCAACTTCACTCGGTTCCGCTTGTTCCTCAAAACCCGACGCAAACCGAACAACAACGAAAATTGCTTCACGAACTCGAAACACTCAGTCTGGCTCAGGAAGCAATGCTCCGCCCGATGGCATTAACACGAACACAAACATCGAATATTTTTCCTCCGGTTAAGAAGTTGGAACAAATTCGGAAGGAATTGCCGGAAAAGACCGCAATGCTTGTGTTTACGGAATCGCTCGGAACATTGTACGGATTCTTGATCGATAACCATAACCTGACCATGTGGACAGTTCTTCAAGAACCCAAAACCGATTCGTTATCGAAATTGATTACGGATTATCTGACCGGTCTTGGCAATCGGGACATCAATTATCCGTTGACAATTAAAGACTTGTCGGACCCCAACGGAAAATGGAAAGAAGCCGGTTCCAAACTGCTCAACCGGCTTCTCGGCAATGCGCAACGTCCGGTTCATTTTACGGAATTGGTGATTGTTCCGACCGGTCAACTCTGGTATGTTCCGTTTGAATCAATGACCGTCAAAATCGGTACGGAATACCGACCCTTAATCGCTGCCGGACGTGAACCGTTGACTATTCGATACGCTCCAACCGCAACACTTGGGATTCCGCGAAAAACCGGTCGAAGTGTTACAGCGGAAACATTGGCGGTTTACGGAAAATTCGTCTCAAAAGATTCGCCGGAAGTTGCCCTAAACGCGATTGACCGATACGTCAAAGCAGGAATCCAACACCTAATTCCCATGCCGGCAATAACAAATGAACCGTTTC
>JAISBG010000427.1 GCA_031266315.1 Planctomycetaceae bacterium
TATTCGTCCGAAAATAGCGGATCACTTAACGGAATAACCTGAAACGGCGTTTCCGGGAACATTGTTTGCATCTCGTGATGAAAAGAATCCGCAAAACCTTTCGACGAACAAATCGCATTAACGAACAAAAATCCGCCGCGTTTCAGATGTTCTTTAAGATTATTACGTTGTTCCGGCGAAAACTGAAACGCGATTCGTCCGTGCATGAAAAGAGCAGGATTTTCGTATAAATTTTCGCTTGCCGGATTAACCGTTTCAATTTGCCGGACAACCGGTAATCCGAGATTGGCTTCCAGCCAGAATAACAGGTTGAGCGGAGCGTGCGGAGCTGGATTCATTGCGCCGCCGGTATCCAGAAACGTCAGAAAAACCCTGCCGCGCCGCGAATCCGTCGCCGAGACTTTTTTTGTTACCGATTCCGCGATCTGATCTTTGAATTTCAGTTCTCGATTTGTGGCATACGCCAGAATATTCAATCCGATTCCAAGACCGGCGTCAATTTGTTTTTGTACAATTTCAGGATACGGTTCGCCGCGTCGAAAGATGCGGGCAACTTCCCAAAGGCAGGACAGCGACGGTTTGGGCTGTTCTGTTTGCGGGTCTTTGAACGGCGGAATGTAAACAACACTTGTCCGGCAACCAAAATTGATTCCTTCAATCGGACGAAGTTGTTCCGGCTCAATCGGAATTTCCGCTGTCCAGATCGGATGTGATTGCTCCAACAACGTCAATTCATAACCCGGTTCGGGAAAAACTTGTTTCATGAGTTCACGGAAACCGTTGTCGAATGTTTTGTCGTTTGATTGGGCTTCGGCAACAATAAAACCGCCTTGATCAATATAATCTCGAAGTTTTGCCGCCATTCGGGCGGTTTCCGCGTCGTTCTGTTGCAACGGTGTCTGATCGCCGGAAAAATAAAGCACCGGCGATTGCAGGAGATGATCAACTGTTGCCGCCTGCAGCGTGACCGTTTGCCACGTCAAATCAATATTCCAACGTGATTCCGTAAAAACCGTCAAATTATTAACATCGTGCGGATGAAGATTCCACGAATCTGTTTCGCCGTATTGAACTTTCGACATCAGAACGGGACGCCGTCCTTTGGAAAGAAACAGTAACGCAAACGCGGTTGAAGACGTATCGCCGGTACCTTGCCCGCGCCACGCTCCGTCAACCGGATCACGCAAACGAAGGATTTTATCCGCACCTTCCCGATACCAATCATGTTGACCGATAAAACGTTGATTAGTCATTCGACCGACCCGTTCCAGAGCGTAAAGATAATAATAAAGCCAGTTTCCGACATGCGGATTTTGTGAAACGCTAAAATTCGCTGCCAACCACGCAAGACCTTTTTGGATTTTCACGGCAATTCGGTGATTTGATTGCTGGAAACAAAAGATCTTATCACCGCGAACCGACGCTGTTCCTGTATCCAAAATGCCGGAAGTGATAATCAAACTGGCAATTCCGGCACAACTCATACTTCCCCGCGTGTCATTACTTCCGCCGCCTGAACGCGGATTGTAACCCCAAGCGTTGTTCGGATTCTGCGACTGTTCCCAATATCGTTGCGCCCGCACCCATGTGTCCGTTTTGGCGGAAATCCCAAGACGTTCCGCTTCGTAAAGAGCAAGAATCGAAAATTGCGAATTGGACAAATCACTGCTGTTGGGTCCTCCTTCGCTCGGAGTGTAATACCAACCGCCGTTGTGTTCGTTATTGCCGCGAATCTGGTTCCGCTCAAGAAGAACAACATTGTTCCGGATAAGCGGTCTGTCCCGTTCAGGATCGACAAGACAAAACGCCATTGTTTGGAGTGAAATAGAATAATTTTTGCCTGCTTCTTTGCCGGGAAACAACCGAAGATAACGCATTCCGCGTTGAATTGCGGGGTCTTCTTTGGGAACTCCGCAACTCACCATCGCAAGAACCGCCAACGCCGTTGCTCCGCAACGTTCACCGCCGGCAGCGGATTCGTCCCAATTTCCATGTGTTTTTTGAGTCCGCTTCAGAAACTGAACACCTTGTTCAATCGCCAACCGAACTTCATTCGGATCAATGTCTTGACCGGAAACCGGAAAAACAAGAATCCCAAAACCAAGAAATAGAAGAAAAAAAACACGCATAAATATTATAACTGTTCACGAAATGTCAAAATATATTTGTGTACGATTTTTAAGTCCGTAGGACTTGTACATGGATAACCCCGTGCAAACGAAGTGCAGCACGGGGCAATTAACCACAACACACGGAACTGCGTAGCAGTTCAATACTCTCGGCAAGGATAAGCGTTTTCAGTTGAACTGCTACGCAGTTCGTGGGGAAGGAAGCCGCATATCCCCGAGCTACGCTTCGCTTGCACGGGGTTATCCACATACAAGTCCTACGGACTTTTTAAGGAAGTATGAGGTAAAATTACTCTAATCGAACACCATTACGAAAAGGATTGATAAAAAAACATCGCCAAACCGTCCTCTTGTTGTTGAATGGAAAGGGTTCCGTTGAATAGTTTGCCGTGAAGCCGAAAACATTCCGGCGTTTCCGTTTGGTAAGTTCCCGAATCAAGTTGCCGGACAGAACCGCGATGATTACTGATGGCTCCTTCGTAATCAAGATAACACAAACGATGATCCGGTAATTTTTTTACCTGACATTCAAACGATTGAAGCGGCAACAGTTGCGGCGGAACAGCCCATGTTGTCAGCGCAATTTCCCTTTCAAGCATGAAATCCCAATGGTCTCTGTCAGGATGCTCATGGAATAAAACAACAAAACGGCGTAACATCTTTCAATATCAAAAGGTCTATTGTAATGTAATAACTCATGTTACGCACCATAGGTCAAAAAGTCGGCAAAACATACGAAACATCGAAAGAGGTGGGCGACCTGTTAATAGAGGTGGGCGACCTTTCGCTGAAAGGTCGCGTCGGCGTACTCGCCGACAGTGAATCAGATTAACGACGGCAAAATGAAGACTCAACCGGCGCGACCGTCCAGCGGGCGGATCGCCCACCTCTTTCGATTTTTCGTGTGTTTGACTGATTTTTTTACCGGTGCGTAACATGATGAGGTAATAACTCAAAAG
>JAISBG010000523.1 GCA_031266315.1 Planctomycetaceae bacterium
GTCTTCAATCGGTTGTCTGGTTCGCCGGAAAGTTTTGTTTTTCCTCGTCATAGTGTCAAACCGTGGTATTCTTGGGATATGCTTTCAGAAGTGATTACACGTGCTGGTGTTGAGCAGTATCTTAAACTATTTATTAATATGCGTTCAAGTTGTATAACAGATTTGGATGCGTTGGGTTATAGTGAAAAAACACTTGACGCGATATTCGGCAACAGTGCCGAAGTTCGTCGAATACACTATCTACAGTTACAGAAAAGAGAAGCCTATAAGAAGGTATTAGCCGATAACAAGGCGATATTGTACAATAAAGATTTATCCGGTAACAATATTCAAAACGATATTGAAAATTTATTATCGTGCAAAAATTTATTGACATTACGGGATTTCTTAGTAAGTGCATTTGGGGTTGGTGACAGTCCAAAAAATCAAGCCTTTTTGAGTAATACTTAGTAAGGTAAGGACGGCAAAACTTTTTCGGATTGGGAAAATTTGCCGTTCTATACTTCCTATAATACCCATTTTAACAATATTGAGAAAAAAATTTTGATTACTTTGGACTTTTTTTTCAAAAAACGTCCTCACGCGCCGCTTGAACCGCTGGTAACAGAAGAGCGATTAACACGCCAATAATCGCAATCACCACAAGAAATTCGACTAACGTAAAGCCGAACGGTGAAGAACGAATGAGTTGTAAAAAGTTTACAGAAAAGTATTTAGGAAACAAATACTCTTCCGTATTTTCTTTTAACTCTTTACTCCAATGTTTTCCTTTCTGTTTTTCACATTGTAACATTGGATTGTTCACTAAGTTTTTCAGTACATTTTTTACTGAATTGAAAATGTTTCCAACTAAATTTTTCATTGTCTGGTCCCTTGTATTAAGGTTTCATTAAAATCATCGTCGTTGCCATGCCGCAAAACAACACGACAAAATAACGCAACGCGATTAAAAATGTTACAGTTTGTTCGATTAACAATCTTCATTATTTGTAAGGAGTTCGACGGTCTCTAACCGGTTATTCCTTCGTTGAAAGATTGAAATCAAACATATTCTTTTTCTTTTTTTGTACGGTAACAGATTCGAGACCGGAAATTTTTTGATCTCCATATTTTTTTGGAACATGATAAATTACCGGTAAACCGTTGGGATATTTTTCCGCCGCTTCTTCCATAGAAAGGTCGTTACCCATAATTTCAATCTTTCTAAAAGTAACGTTATATGTTCCTGAAACAGCACCGCCGCCAATATCCAAACCAGCCGTTGATAATTTGTAATGTCCATTCGTATCGGTAATTCCGCCTGCCGAATGACCTTCGTTGGGATTGACCGGGCTAAAAATAACGCTGATTCCTTGCATCGGTGCACCATCGACTAAAACCGTTCCCGAAACCAATTCCGTATCATAAGGACTTTGTTTGTTACAACCGGTCAATAATGCAATAAAAATTAAAACAAAAAAACACTTGCGCATTTGTGATATCTTTCTATTAAACGTGTTAATTATTACACAAAACATAATAACCGTTCCAAAAAATCGACTTCTTGTCCTGTTTTTGTGAACGGTTACAAATAAGACACCGAAACAGGTTGAGATTTTTCATTACGACAAGGCAATAATCTTGATGAAATATTGCCATGTCGAAATTGAGAAATATTGGAAATACGGATTAAGGAAGCGCAACGGATTCGCCGCAATTAACCGTTCCCAATTCCGACCAAACACCATAACTAAAAGTTGCTCCGGTATCGGGGTCTATTAAGTCAGCCGGTGCATAGTTGCCTCGATCATCACCATAAGAATTGGCGTAGGCAGAACTAAAGTTGGGTCTTATGACTTTGGTACCTGCTTTATCCAAGTTTTTCGTATTGATGGAGTCGGAAATGAAACGGACGGACGCATCAATAAATGAAATATTTGCTCCGCCCGGATGTTCACTGCTCGCCGCAATTTGAAAAAGCATATAATCTTTCCAATAGGCACTCGGACTGTTCGGAGGAAGCAAGGTATGAAAATAAGCGTTGGGCGGATAATTTCCGATTGCCGTCCTTCCCAGATTTAATGGTCTGGTGGGGCAATTTTGCCTATCTGTCGTACTGGCTGTAACAATAGATTGAGACGGGTCAAGAAATTCCTTGCCACGACCTTTGAGATTCAGAACGTTTTGCGGCGGATGATAATACAAACATTCGACACCGTTTGCCAAGTTCCTCCGGTAATCCGTTGGATTGTCTTCATCGTGAATAAGACCTTCGCCCAATAACACGCTATTACTCGTTCCGTCGGTAATATAAGCAAAATCAACCGTAATTCTTCCGAATTGACACCATGCTCTTGGACGCGATTGACAAATACCGGGACTTGCCCCGATATTCTCGGAACTTTTTATTGTATCACCTCCGGGCAGGTCGGCATGACTGGCACGGTAGTTACTCCAAAAAATGGGAACCGTCGAACCGGCACTGCTGCCGGCAAAAGTTGCTGTAGTCGAATACGTTGACCCCTTAGCATCCGAAGGACAAAGCAATGCGGCAAGACTTACATTGGCTTGAGTCGTTTCGGTTAAGTAACCACCGCTTGGAGTGGTATTGAGTATCTCGTCGAAAAGAGCCGCTTGCTCAATGTACGGGAACACGAGAGCCAACCAGCCGACTCTTGCACGCTATTCCGACTCCAGATTCGATCCCAAGCGGAAGCGGGGAAACGTTTGTTGCTACTGTGAAACGTGTGAACCGCTAAACTCAATTGTTTGATTTTATTGGTACACGACATTCGGCGTGCCGCTTCCCTCGCCGCCTGCACCGCCGGTAACAAAAGAGCGATTAACA
>JAISBG010000553.1 GCA_031266315.1 Planctomycetaceae bacterium
CTAACTCCCGGAAGTTGAACCCTAACTCCCGGAAGTTGAACTCTAACTCCCGGAAGTTGAACTCTAACTCCCGGAAGTTGAACTCTAACTCCCGGAAGTTGAACCCTAACTCCCGGAAGTTGAACTCTAACTCCCGGAAGTTGAACCCTAACTCCCGGAAGTTGAACCCTAACTCCCGGAAGTTGAACTCTAACTCCCGGAAGTTGAACTCAAATCTTTGCGATTTAAGACCTAATTTGGGACATTTTTCTCCCGTTGTCAATGAGTTAGCAGTAGGATTGCAAGTTTTTCCTCTGCCGCGTAGGTGGGCAACCGTTCGCTGAACGGTTGCGTCAGCGATAGCCGACTTGCCCCTGTTGGCGGCTGGCAATTTGATTCCAAAACGGAAGGCAATACCGTTTGCCGTCGTTAATTGGGTTCACAGTCGGCTATCGCCGACGCGACCTTTTAACAAATAGCGAAAGGTCGCCCACCTGATGTTTGCCTACTTTGAACGAAAATTCTGCTGAAATATTACGATTTGTTTTAATGAAAGTTATTCTTCCAGTTTTGAGCGGATTTCCCATGCTGTTTTACCGAGCAGCCGGAAATAGAGCAGGACAAAATAACCGCAAAATGTTAGCAGAGTTGCCGCGATAAGATAATAAAATAAAGATTGCATAAACCAATGTTCCGCAAACGCGGTTCCGGCAAAGAGCAAATTAATAAGAATTGCCGTCGGAATACCAACTAAAACGGTTGCTTTACAATACAGTTGCAACCAAAGTCCCGGATATCGATACAAACTTGTTAATGTTTGGCGTGGAAAGTTGCCGTAAAAAGTGTCCGACTCAATCACACAAAGGAAAAGAACCGGAAAACAAAGGAATTGTCCGACAAAATGGAGAATAATGAGTGTTGACTCTTTGTCGGGCAGAAAAAAACAAGTTCCCTGCCAAATGATAAACCCGGGAAAACCGGAAGCAAAAAGTATCAGCAAAGACCAGCCCAAATAAGAACAACCAAAATTAAGATCAAACGGAATCCAATGTTTGACTCTGTCCTTTCCGGCGGCAGTTTCCAAAAAAAGACTAATTCCCAAAATAAAAAGCATTGCCAACCAAACAACACTCAAAACTGCACCAAACCAAAAATTAACGAAAAAAATCCCGCTTTCCATAAAGTTGTACGAATACCCGGGATATTTCTCGTAAACTTTATCAAATAAGATTTGCCAAATCATTGAGCGTGCTTTTTCGCCGGTGAAATTACCGAGAAATCCGCAAATGGTTAGAATGATCATGCGGGGACGGCAATAGGGATCAAATAATGGCAACCATAAAGAGTTGGAAACGTAATGTTGTAAGCCGGAAGAACGGGAATCGGAAAAATGAGAATTGGAAAAACGGGAATCAGAAGAGGAGGAAGAACGGGAACGGGCAGAATCAGCAGCGAACGGTGACGGAAATTCCTGAACCGCAGGAATTTTCTGAGTTGCCGGAATTTCCGGCGGCAACGGTAACGGAGGAGGGAAAACGGTTAACGTTGTTGGAAGCGGAGGCGGTGTTGGAGGTAAGGGCGGGGAAGGAATTGATGAGAGTGCCGCCGTATCAAATGGTCGTTTTTGTTCCGTAGGTTTTTGTTCGTTTTTATCGAGATTATTGGCGGAACCGGCAAGATAGGCTTCCAACTTTCCGTCACGAACCGCTCTTTTAATGGCTTCGGTTTCTTTTTCGATTTTCAGTTGCCGTTCAATAATGGTTTGCTCTTCGTTTTTCTCTTCATTGCTTTTCAAAAGACGGTTCAACATCCCTTCCATGATGGGCGGTTGATCAATGAATACCGGCGGCGGAAGTTGGTTTTCCATTCTCTTTCGATTTTGGTCTTCCCGATAGTCTTCAAAAGATTTTTGATTTGCCGCTTTGAGTTGAAAAATATCTTGCTTGGAAACATCGGGTTCTTGGATATTGTAACCGCCGGCAGCTTCGGGATCGTCGGCAGTCAGAACAAACCTCAACGGAACAGCAAGAATCTCGGTTAAACACTCACAATCAGGGCAACGTTTCCAAAGACCGACTTGATTTTCACCGGCGTAAAGTCTTGTTTTGCAAGCGGAACAGATAACCGGAATCAAACGAATTCCGGTGTTGTACGGAAGATCCGGCGCAATTTCTTTCTTCGCATCTTCGTCTTCAATCGGGGCAAGTCCCAATTCCTCATCTTCCTCTATCGGAGCAAGTCGTAGTTCTTCTTCGTCGTGTTCCATTGTTATAATGGTTTTATAATTTATCGCTGATAGCAAATAATAGAAAGTGTTTCGCTTTGACTGCCTATTCTACTCCATTTCCAAGATCGAATACAAGAGCATTTGTAGGATTGGAAGTTTTCCTCCGCCCTGCAAGGGCAATGCGTAACATCCCACCGCAATGCGGTGGGGTGTTGTTTAAAAAAGGTGACTATTCAGTGGAATAGCCCGATAGGGCTTCATTTTCATAACCGCAGGTCTTCGACCTGCGGTAGTACCGCGATAAAAACCCCGCCGCCTGAAAGGCGGGATTTTGTGCGGCAATGGGTTAAAATCCTGCCTTTCAAGCAGTGGTCTTTTGGGTTCACAGCCGCAGGTCGCTGACCTGCGGTTATGAAAATACTGTCTTTCAGGCAGAGAAAAAGATACTACTAAATAGTTACAAAAAAAGTTCCCTTTGGTTTAATCACGTTCCAACCCGTACCGTTTAATTTTTCGGTCTAAGGTTGTTCGCTCAATACCGAGTTGTTTGGAGGCGATACTTTTGTTCCACTGGACATGTTCCAGCGTTCTGATGATATGGTTCCGTTCCATATCTTCCAGCGAAAGCGGAATAAAAACATCTTTCGGTTCGTCCCGCCGCATATCGGTTTCGCCGGTGGTGTTCAATGTTGAGAGGAGGAGGTCTTGTTCCTGAACATAAGTACCCGAACCAAGAACAACCGCCCGTTCCACCACATTTTTGAGTTCACGAATATTGCCGGGCCATCGGTAACTCATAAGAACCCGCATAGCGTTGGGGTCAAACCCTTGATATTTCCGCCCGATTTCCTTACAGAACCGGTCAAGAAAATATTCCGCAAGAATCGGAATATCGTCCACGCGTTTTCGCAACGGCGGGACAATAATTTCCAGAACCCGCAACCGGAAGAACAAATCATGCCGGAACCGTCCTTCGGCAACTTCTTTTTCCAGATCGCGGTTGGTTGCCGCAATCACCCGAACATCCACCGAAACGGTTGTGTTGCCACCGACTCGCTCAAAAGAACTTCCCTCAAGAACCCGAAGGAATTTCGCCTGAAGGGATTGGCTCATTTCACCGATTTCGTCAAGAAATAAGGTTCCGGTATTGGCGGCTTCAAATTTCCCGATTTTCCGATCTGTGGCACCGGTAAAGGCTCCTTTTTCGTGTCCGAACAATTCGCTGGCTAACAAACTTTCGGAAATGGCGGCACAGTTCAGGCAAATTAACGGTTTCGATTTGCGCGAACTGGCAAAATGAACCGCCCGCGCAATCAATTCCTTGCCGACCCCGCTTTCGCCGCGAATCAACACCGACGTCTTGGTTTCCGCTGCCCGCGAAATCAGATGATGAATCGTTTGTATCGGAGCACTCTTGCCGATAATTTCACTGCTCATTTGAAGCATTTCCCGAAGTGTTGTATTTTCTTTTCGTGCCTGATGAAGATTGGCGGCTAACTCTTTTTGTTTGTTGATATGCGCCAAAGCAACTCCAACCGTGTCCGCAACCGCCAATGTATATTCGAGGTCTGATTCATCGAGATATTTCGATTCGTTCAACGTATAAAGATGCAACAGTCCGAGAATTCCGTTTTGGAAACGAATCGGAGCCGCCATTGTATTTTTGACATCTTTTGGTTCTTCCGATTTGGTGGTGTTCCGTGTTTTGGAACCTTTCAAAGATTCGTAAAACAAAAACGCTTCCTTTTTTTCAAAGACTGTACGGACAATTGTTTCCGAGATGGGATTATATTGTAAATCTTCCAGTGTGGCATTGGCAACAAGCCGAATATCGGAGGCGTTTTGTGTGGAATTGAGGTTGTACGGAAAAAGCCAGAGACCGGCTCCTTCGGCACCGGTTGCATTGAGTAATCCTTCAATCGCCAACTTCGCAACTTGATCCACTTCTTCCACTTTTCCAAGATGATAGGCTAACCGACACAGTTCGATAGGACCGTAACCGGCTCGCGTGGTGATTCGTGCGCCTTGTTTTGAATCGCTTTCGGATTTCAGAATGGCGGTCTGGGCGGTTTGGTGCAGAATTTGTGTTGAAGTGGACTTATCCTGTTTCGGACCTCGCAATGTTTCCGAAACACCGAAAATCCCCGATCGATGTTCAAGTGCCTCGTTGTCGGGATTTTCCGGTGAAATGTGAGTGGTTCCCAATTCACCACAACCGAATTGAAACAAAGTATGACCGATCTGGATATGCTGTCCCGCTTGGAGAGAAAACGCTTGTTGGGCGGGAATAATCTGCTCATCGAGGTGCGTACCGTTCCGGCTGCCCAAGTCTTGAATATACCATTGACCCTCATCGAAAAAAATCTTGGCGTGAAAACGGCTGCAACGATCATCCAAAAGAGAAATAGTGTTTTCGGTGGCGCGTCCGATCATGGTAACAGTGTGACCCGCCAACGAATAAAGTTCTTTCTGTTCTCCGTTTTGAATCAGAACCAAAAAAGCGTTTTCAGATTGCATATTTAATTTTTTTATGTAAGACAAACTTAGAATTTTGAATAAAGACGCATGGCTGAGCTGTAGGATTGCAATTTTTTCCTCCGCCCCTTTAGGGGCAACGCGTATTAACCCACCGCAACGCGGTGGGTAATAGTCCCTCTCCAACAATCGCCCTGAAAGGGCAATGCAAAACGGAGAGGCGATTTTAATCTATTGCCCTTTCAGGGCGAAATTTGTGGATGTGCTTTACCCCACCGCGTTGCGGTGGGTTGTTATGCAATGCCCCTAAAGGGGCGGGGGAAAAACTGGCAATCTTACTATATAGCTGAACGTCTTTACGGAACCGAATCTAAAGTAGGAATGAACCTCTATTTGAATGTATTATATCTTATTTTCGTCTTAAATCGAAGAGTTGAAGTCAAATTTTCCGGTCTTTTTCCATTTTGAGAAAATAAAATAGGAAATTCCTGATTATTTTGAAATTAGGGGGACAATTCTACTTTTAACCGTGAAAAGTAGAATAAAACCCCTGAGATATTCAGAGTATCCTCTGACGACTCTGTAGTATCCTCTGTAGTATCCTCTGATAGTTCTGTAGTATCCTCTGACGGTTCTGTAGTATGCTCTGACAGCTCTGTAGTATGCTCTGACGGTTCTATAGTATGCTCTGACGGTTCTGTAGTATCCTCTGACGGATTCAGAGGATACTCTGAAACTTAGCGGGATGTCCGTTCAACTTGGATGTTGGACGGGTGGGCAATTTAGGACTGCCTACCTTAATTTAACCGGAATCATTTCAAACCGGCAACTATCTCAGCAACTCGTTGGCAACGCTGTTTGATTTGTTGCCAGTTTCCTTCGGCAATGTCGGATTGTGAGGCAATCCATGTTCCGCCGCAAGCCAACACGGTTGGAATAGCAAGATATTCCGCTAAATTCGATTCGGAAACTCCGCCGGTTGGCAGGAACCGGACGCCGGTGTGAAAATAGGGCGCGGAAAGTGCTTTGAGCATTGTCGTTCCGCCCATCGCTCCGGCTGGGAAAAATTTCAGCACGGTAAAATTCATTGACAACGCCGACTCAATCTCGCTCGGTGTGCAAACTCCGGGAATAAACATCCATTCCAGCGATTCCGCCAAATCCAATGTTTCCGCATTCAACCCCGGTGCCACTCCGAATTTCGCGCCGGCATGAATGGCGTCGTGAATATTGGTCGGAGTCAAAACCGTTCCGGCTCCAACACAAAGTTCAGGACGTTTTTCCGCAAGTGTGTGAATCACGTTCGCAGCGGCTTGAGTCCGAAACGTAATTTCCGCCAACGGCAAACCGCCTTCAAGCAACGCATCCGCCAACGGCAATGCCGCCGAAACGTCATCAATAGCAATCACCGGAATAACCCGATATTTTTCAATCGTCTCAAAAATTGTACGCATCATCGTGTGAAGAACCGTAAAAGTTCAAAAAAGGGGGTTAAATGTTTGATGTTTATTTGTGTCTTGTGGTCGTATCGCAAGCGGAATTTTTCACCGCAAGAGTTATGCTGTGTTAGAGTTATATTGGGTATTTTTCAAAGGATCGAAATCAAATCTTCGCAACCTCATTTTCAACCTAATTTTCCAAACAAAACAACCTCAGTAGCAAAAATGACAAAAATATTTTAACCTCATTACCTCATTAAAAATGATCAATGAAATAGAATGAAGTAAAATGAGGTAATGAGGTTGGTTTTGGGGAATCCATTAGGCTACTGAGGTTGTTTAGTAAAAAAAATTAGGTTGAAAATGAGGTTACTGCTAGATTGTCTTTCTGTAATAGGAGTAATCCAGTGAATCCTTAAAAAAATACCAATTCTATAACTCACGCAGTATACAAGAGGTCGAACAATCCGATAACCAGCAGACCAATCGAAACGAAAACATTCATTTGAAAAAAAGCGACATTGACACGCGGCAAATCAATGGGTTTATCCGGTTGTGGAACAGCAATCCGGTGTTCTACCGCCAAAATCAACGCCGCCGCCGCAATACCAAGTTCAAAAATAAGTCCGAACAATTCATAAACATACGGAATTGCCGCCAAACAAAGAACCGAAATAATATGGCATATCGCCGATAACCGGAACGCTGCTTTATTTCCATACTTTCCCGGTACACTAAATAAACCCGTCTTTTTATCAAATTCCATGTCTTGTGTTGCATAAATTAAATCAAAACCCGCCGTCCAGAATAGCACCGCCAACGCCAACAAAACCGGCGGTAACGGAATAGGCAAAAGAACCGGTCGGATAACAATCCAAGCGGCAAGCGGAGCAAGCATTAACGCTCCGCCCAGCCAAAAATGAGCGGCAATCGTCCAACGTTTGGCGTAACTGTAGCAAAAAAGAAAAAAAAGTACCGGCACCGAAGAAAAAAACGGAATCCGGTTCGGAAGAAAAAGAAGCGTTGAAACAATAAAACCAACCGAACAAACCGCAACAAAAAATAAAACACTTCGCACCGTCAACAATCCTGCTGGTAAATGCCGGTTGGCAGTTCGCGGATTTTGTGCGTCCAATTCGTTGTCTGCCCAACGATTAAAACCCATTGCCGCACTTCGGGCAAAAACCATACACAACAGAATACCAACCCATTCAACCATTCGTGGACAATACTCCGGGTTTTCGTACCAATTCAGTTTCAAAGCCATCGCTCCACCCAGTATTGCAAACGGCAACGCGAAAAGTGTATGAGAAAACCGAATTAAACCAAGCAATTTTAGTAATAAATTCATTGTATAATCTGATCACGCGAATTTTTTCCAACTCGCCGGCAGGGGTGCGGTTAATTGAATACGCTGGTGTGTGGTCGGATGCGTAACGGTTAATTTTAACGCGTGTAACGCAATTCCATTAGGAAAAATAGTTTTTGCTCCATATTTTCTGTCGCCCAAAACCGGAAAACCATGACCGGCAAACTGAACCCGAATTTGGTGTTTGCGACCGGTTTCCAACCGAATTTCAATTAACGAATTGTTGCCGGTTTTACGAAGTGTACGGTATTGCAATTTAGCTTCTTTGCCGTTCCCGCTTTGGGCTAACCATACTTTTCGATGCCGTTCATCTTCCCGAATCCAGTTCGTCCATTCGTCCTCCGGCGGATCAACAGAACCTTCAACCAGCGCAACATAAATCTTTTCAACGGAATGTGTACGAAATTGTTCATTCAATCGAGCCGCCGCTTTGGATGTTCGAGCAAAAAGCACCACGCCGGACACCGGAACATCTAATCGGCTGACAACTCCAAGATACACTTCACCCGGCTTATTGTATTTTCGTTTAATATAATCTTTGGTACGAGTCAGAAGCGTTTCTTCTCCCTCCGCAAGTCCCATTGTTGCCAGACCGCTCGGTTTTACAACCGCCAGAAGATGATTGTCCTCATAAAGTATTTGCACTGTTTTTACCGAAATCCAGCGACAAACTCAATTGCCGCAAAACCTCATTTAACAGAACCGGATCAATCTGTTCAAGTTTTTGTGCATACCGCACCGCCTGACGATAATCCCCAATATCCAACGCATCGGTCAATTTTTGTTCCAATAGAAGACTATTTTCATTCAGCAACCGAAGTTCACGGAGGTCTGTCCGGCAACGGCGACATTCATCTTGCCATACCTGTTCGGCACCGCAAGACGGACATCGACATTTTGTACGATTCGTTGGTGTCATACGGAATCCTCTAAATAATATAAAAGATCTTCCAATGGTGAAGTAATCGAATTCACTTGATCCGAATCGTTACGATTGATCGCATCAACAAGTTCCTTGATTCGGGTTTCAATTTCATGTTTATCGTCGCCTGTTACTTTTGAAATGAAAGCCGTTGCCCGCTGAATCAAGGCGGCTGCTTTGTCGTAACGTTCTTCCCAGCCTTCGGCAAGACCCAACCGGTCTGCAAAATCCTTATCGGTTGTTGTTTCGGAATCGGCTTCCAACTCAACCGGAACCGTTTCCTCTTCTTCAAAAAAGTCTTTCAAATGTTCCCGGAACGATAAACTGTCTTCGGGTTTATGTTCCGTTAAAGCGTTTTCGACAATAATGTTGTCGGCAAGTCCTGTACTTTTTTCTATTGCCGTTACATGCAGGATTCCGTTGATGTCCAGATCAAATCGGCAAACAATCTGGTTGCCGCGAGGAACTTTCGCAAGACCTTTCAAATAAAAATCACCAATCAGCACGTTTTGACGAACATCATCCGCCTCACCTTGATAGACGCTCACCTCCACCGCATCCTGATTGTCAAACACGGTTCCATAGACATTGGAACGGGAACAGGGAATCGGCGTGTTACGCTTAATAATGGGCGAAAAAATAAACGGTGAATTATATCTTTCGTCGAAAACACTGGTTCCAAGTGTGTGTGACGTAATATCAATCAAAACACGACCAACCTTCGCACCGGAAATAAGTCCGCCCTGAACCGCCGCACCCATTGTAACACAAAGGTCGGGATCAATTTCACCATGCAACTTATTACCCAATCGGCTTTCGAGTAATTGATGAACAATCGGTGTTCGGGACGCTCCGCCAACCATAATAACTTTGTCAATATCGTCCGGGTGTAACTGAGCATCATTCAACGCGTCATTGAGACATGTCAACGTCTTTTCAAGAAGCGGCAATATTTGTTCCTCATATTGATTCCGATTCAATTCCATATCAAGATGTAACGACACTCCATCTTTTTCCGCAATAAATTCTTCTTTGACTTGCGTAAACGGTTCCGTCGAAAGACGTTTTTTCGCTTCTTCAACCGCTTGTAACACACGAGAAACCGCAACCGGTGTTTCACGAAGATCAACTTTATGTTGTTTCTTGAACGTATCACAAACATAATCGAAAAGCAGTTGATCGAAATCATCGCCGCCAAGATGAGTATCTCCGTGACTGGCTAAAACTTCCAGAACTCCCTCCTCAACACGGACAATCGATACGTCAAATGTTCCGCCGCCAAGATCATAAACAAGCAATGTTTCCCGCGAACTCGAATCAGCATTGTAAACGAGCGACGCCGCTGTCGGTTCGTTGATAATTCGTACCACATCAAGACCGGCTAATTCTCCTGCAAGACGAGTCGCTTCGCGTTGTGTATCATTAAAAAACGCCGGAACCGTAATTACCGCTTTAGAAATTTTTTGACCAAGCGATTCTTCCGCATAAGACCGAAGTGTTCTAAGAATCATCGCAGAAATTTCCGGCGGCGAATATTCCCGATCTCCAAGTTGGATACGAATATCTTCGCCCATTTTGCGTTTAATTGATTTAACTGTTCGCTCGGGATAGAGAACCGCCTGATTTTTCGCCGGATGACCAACCAAAAGATTGCCCGCCAAATCAATGCCAACCACCGACGGAAGAAGCCGAAGTCCTTCTTTTTCAATAACAACAACATCGTTATCACGGATAACAGAGACTTCGCTGTTTGTTGTTCCAAGATCAATTCCAAGAATTGTTTCCATAAATTTAAGGATAGTAATATAAGGGTTGTAACGAAATAATTTAATGTTTTACTATTTTATTTGAGGCTGAACAGCAACTCGGACATCAGCAAAACGAACCGGTTTGTTACGCCAAAGATACCCAGCCCGAACCACTTCAACCACATTGCCCGGCTCCGTTGTTTCCGTTTCAACTGTAGCAATAACCCGCATCGTTTCCGGGTCAACCGGTTCACCAATCGGAGTAAGCCGACAAATGAAATGTTTTTTTAATACATCGTCCATGCGACTCTGCATCATTTCATAGCCGAGCCGAAATGGTTCAAGTATTCGTTCAATTTCCATAATATGCTGGTTCGCAAGATGTTCGGCAAAATGCCGAACCGCCTTACGTTGCCAAAAACGTTGCCATAACGTCAATTCGTCACAATAAGATTTGGCTAATGTCGAAATCCGTTCAAAAACAAGACCGGTCAAACGATCTTGCAAAACTTTCAGTGCCGCACCTGCACGTTGAAGTGATTCATCAATTTCAATCAGGCTCGTCAAATACGGTTGAATTGCTTTACGCTCAATCTCCGGACGCTCCTTGCGCAAACGACGAAGTTGTTCAAGCGTTTGCGAAGTTTGTTCAAACATTTGCGAAGTCTGTTCAATATTTTTTTCAAGAATTTCCTGAGTTTGCCGATTGGATTTGGTGAACAACTTAAATTCATGACGTTGTGCGGTAAGTGTTTCAAAAACCTGATAAAACCCGATTTTCGGTAACGCTTCCTCCTTTTCGTCTGTTTCCTCTCGTGAGGTAAACCAATCAATAAAATGTTTCAAAGTTTCTTCCCGAAACTTGGAAAGTATCTGTTCAAAATTAATATCGAAATTTTCTTGTCTTATTTGATTCAAAAAGAAATCTTCTTCTATATCATTTTCCGTTTCGTTTTCTTCTTCTTCCTCTGTTTCGTTTTCTTCCGCTTCAGCCTGATTCAAAATAAGATTTTCTTCAACAGCAATATTTTCCGTTTCATTTTCTTCCGCTTCCGTCGGAACTAAAATAAAATTTTGTCCCGCAACAACCGTTTCCGTTTTATTTTCTTCCGTTTCCGTCGGAACCAAAATGAAATTTGGGTTCTCAGAAATATTTTGTTTTACAAAAACAGTTTCTGATACCGTTTCCGAAGAAAATTGAAACGGTTCATTCGGTTGTTGTATTGACGTAAATTCGTGTTCTAACATTTGGAATTTTCGGTAAATGGTAAATAAGGTAGGCAACCAACCAACAATTAAATAGTTCGTGTCATTTCACCGGCTTGGTACATTATAAAGGGATTCATGTAAAATCTTAATTTCAAACGGTATCTAATCGAACCTCTGGTTTGTATATTTATAGCCAATTTGTTTCTCAAAAAGCCGAATTTCTTTCTCCGAAGTACAAATTTCTCT
>JAISBG010000648.1 GCA_031266315.1 Planctomycetaceae bacterium
GAAACCATTGTCAACACAAATTGCCATTGTTAATCTGGTTCACAGTCGGCGATCGCCGACGCAACCTTTTAGCAAATAGCGAAGGGTTGCCTACCTTAAAAAATGGCGTAAAATTACATGCATTTGTCGCGTAATTACACTTGAAAGCAGAAAAAATTTAGAGTAAACTTAGTAACATGTAAAAACAAGTTGATTGTTATCACTTGTTTCATCAAATCAACCCATTGAATTAGGGAGAATTGCCATGAAAAAAA
Organism: Planctomycetaceae bacterium; assembly: GCA_031266315.1. GTDB lineage: Bacteria > Planctomycetota > Planctomycetia > Pirellulales > Thermoguttaceae > WRKP01. The sequence goes on from JAISBG010000648.1 coordinate 255, forward strand.
CAAATTTTATGACTATTGTTACTATTGTATCAAAAGTAATCCGGTTAGTTGCCGCGAAGATGTTCCATGTTAAGATAGGGGGGGGGGGCAGTATGTATAAAATAAGACGGGCTTTTACGCTTGTTGAACTTCTGGTGGTGATTGCAATTATTGGTGTTTTAATTGCCCTTCTGTTACCCGCCGTCCAAGCCGCACGAGAAGCGGCGCGAAGAGCACAATGTGCTAATCATCTTAAACAACTCGGTTTGGCTCTTCACAACTATCACGACACTTATCAAGGGCTTCCCTCCAACTATAGTCTCGGCTCGAAAAATACAACAAGTTCCAGTTCAGGTTACAGCGAAGCAGGTCGGTTAAGTGTTTTGGTCGGATTGCTTCCTTTTGCTGAGGCGGGATCGCTTTTTGAACAAATCAGTGTTTACACGGGGTCTGTTACAGGATCAGGAACAAATAATCCTTATACAACCCAAATTTCGTTCCTTCTTTGTCCTTCTGATCCGGCAGGTAAAGAAACAGGAAGAGTAGAAGCAAGTGCCGTTACTTGTTACCGTGTTAGTATGGGAGATTGGCCCGAACGGTCAAGGAATGCGAATGATGCAGCAAATTACCAAAATAACCCACGTGCTGCAATGCTCTCTCATCCTCGTTGGTTCGGACTTGAATATGTTTCGGACGGCACGAGTAATACTATCGCGTTTGCCGAAAAGTGTGTCTTTTCCGTTTCAAACGGAATGCGAATCGAAGTTGGATTGGCGGCAGTTGACGCAACAACTGTACTTTCCGATACCGAAGACCCGTCAGGAACAGCGGTAACCAAAGATTATATGAAGTGTTATGGCACAAATTTCCGAAACGGAAAATATTATACAAAAAATGTTTACGGAGTTAATTCGGGAACATACGGTTTCAGCGGTCTTCGTTGGGCAGATGGAATTACAGGTTATACAACAATTAACATGATTCTACCGCCGAATGCTCCTAGTTGTTCTCGCGGCGAAAATACTCCGGCTCTTTTAACTCCCAGTTCATTTCATTCAGGCGGTGTCCAATGTTGTTTTTATGACGGTTCCGTCCGCTTTGTTACAGAAACAATCAATTTCGGTAATTTATCAGCAAAAGCGGTTCGTTCAGGAACTTCTCCGTATGGTGTTTGGGGAGCATTAGGTTCCGTAAATGGAGGAGAAAACGCTTTCCCCTAATATTTTCGGAAAGACACAACACTTTGTATGTTTTTTGTACAAATATAATTATTCATCAATAACAATCAAAATAATAATGTTACGTCAATACTTAGCAGGAATTTTCGTTTTATTTTTAACGATTCTGGTTGGTTGTTCTCAAAATGTTCATGAGGGATTGCCGCCGCTTTATCCTTGTAACATTACAGTTATCCAAGACGGAAAACCGCTTGCCGGAGCCAATGTTTCATTAGTTCGTTTTGACGGAGATATGAAATGGGTTGTTTGCGGTACAACCAATTCTTCCGGTGTTACAGCAATACAAACACAAATGCGTTATGCAGGTGCGCCGGAAGGAAAGTATAAAGTTCGTATTTCTAAAACCGTTTCAGAAGGCGAACCGAAACTTGTTCCAAGCGGAGATTCGGAACAACCGTTATCGATTGGAGATATTCCGTCCTATTTTGTTATTGACCCGAAATATGACCATTTCAATACAACACCATTTGAAATATCAATTGCCAAAGATAAAACAAACGGCGAATCCTTCGATGTCGGTCAATCCATTAAACAACCCGTGTCAGATAATATTACGAAACAATAAACCAAACCATCAAAAAAATGACGAACAATAAAAAAACGTTTTCATGTAATCGGCGCACTTGGCTTGGAGTTATGACGGCGGCGTTTGCCGGACACTCTCTTTCTGTACAAGGACAAGCCGAATCAACCGGTAAAGAATTAAAAGCATCTTCAGCAGGTCGTTTTTTCGAAACAGATGTTCTTGTTTGCGGCGGCGGTCCCGCCGGTTTTGCCGCAGCAACCATGTCGGCAAGACAAGGAGCCAAAACAATTCTTGCAGAACGATATGGACGTCTTGGCGGTATGGCTGTTCATGCAAGAGTGATTCCGCTTATGGGGCGTGTTCATTCTCCTTTTGTTACAGAAGTTATCAAAAAAGTTGCCGGAGTGCGTTTCGATCCGAATCGTCCTGATCTTGATTTTATTGATCCGGAAAAACTTGATTTGCAATATGCCGATTTCATTTATGAAGCAGGCGGGACAATTCTGTTGCACGCATGGGCATTAGATGCCGAAGTGTCGGACAATCAGATTCGAGCCGTTAAATTTCTGACAAAAGAAGGAATTGTTACGATTTTTGCCAAACAGGTTATTGATGCAACCGGCGACGGTGATGTTGCGGCTCAAGCCGGAGCGGCTTTTGAAATCGGACGCAAAAAAGATGCTCTTGTTCAGCCGATGTCAATTATGTTCAGTATTGGCGGTCTCAGCCGACAAGCACAATTTGGCGGCGGAGAAGAAGATGCAAGACGCCGTATGATTGGAAATGAAACATGGGAAACGGTTGTTATGCGGGGGCAAAAACAGGGAGAGTTGCCGCCCAATGTCGGAGTCGTTAGAACATACCGCATGAAACGTGACGGCGAGGCATCTGTTAATGCAACACAAATCAACTATGTTAGCGGACTCAATGTTGAAGATTTAACCCGCGCGGAAATTGAAGGGCGAAAGCAAGCGTATCAAATTGTCGAATTTATGCGCAAAAATTTTCCTGGTTATGAAAATGCTTATATCTCCAATATGCCTGCTGTTGTAGGAGTTCGTGAGTCTCGGCGTGTTCTTGGGAAACAGTTTCTGGTTCGGAAAGATTTGGAAACCGGTCGATGTTGGGAGAATTCTGTTGTGCGCGGCGCAACATTCCTGATCGATATTCACAATCCGGCAGGAAGCGGGCAAGCAGAAGGACATGCGGGAAAATTTGTTAATCAAGGAGCACCTGCTCGTGATAAACCGTACGATATTCCTGTTGGTTGTTTAATTGCCCGCGACATTGACGGATTACTGATGGCGGGTCGTTGTATCAGTGGTTCGCATGAAGCCAGTTCTTCCTACCGTGTTCACAATATCTGTATGGCAATCGGAGCCGCCGCAGGAACATTGGCAGGACTTGCCGTAACACAAAGGAAAAAAGTTGTTGATGTCGATATCAGGCAAGTTCAAAAAGTCCTTTTTGAATCGTGAAAAAACAACATAAAATATTTTTTGGAGATGGTGTATATTTCGTACACAATTTCGATTGTTCCGTTTTTTACAACAATTGTTCTGTTTATTAAAAGAGGTTACCATGTGTTTTTCGTTTCGTTTTTTGACATTGTTTGGAATTTATTCCATGTTATTCCTGTCAGTTGGTTTCACAAAAGCCTTAGAACCACTTTATGAAGATAAGGTTGAATTTGAAAGTTTGAATCGGATTTTGATCAAAAAAGAATTTATTTTTGTTCACGCTCCGTTTCCTTCGTGTCATGCTTCCACCATTGAACAAGTTCCTAGCGGTGAACTTGTTGCTTCTTGGTTCGGCGGAACAGCGGAAAATCATCCGGATTGTTCAATTTGGGTTTCGCGCACGGAAAATGGAAGATGGACTTTTCCCATAAAAGTTAGGGAACAAATCGACAATCAAGGTAATCACCGTCCTTGCTGGAATCCGGTTCTCTTTCAACCCAAAGAGGGACCGCTCATTTTATTCTACAAAGTTACGGAAACTAATGATGCAAATGACGTAACCCATTATCATTGGCGAGGAGAACGCTTGCTTTCTTTTGATGAAGGAAAAACCTGGACAGGACGAATACGTTTCAAAAAAGAATTTATCGGTCCCTCAAAAAATAAACCAATTCAATTAAAAGACGGAACGATTCTTTGTCCAAGTAATTTCAAAATCGGCGATAGTGATAGTGCTGTAACAGCAACGAAAGATTACGGCGTAACATGGACAACAAGCAGTCCGCTTAATGTTGCTAAAATAGAAGGCGGCTCAACTCAAGGAAGTTTTCTTCGTTATTCGGAAAACCGTATCCAGATGATTTGCCGGAATAATACTTCCAGCACAGGAAATTTGCGGCAGTTCTGGTCTGAAGATAATGGAAAAACATGGAGTAAAATGTCCGATCTAAACTTGCCCAATCCGAATAGCGGTACAGATGCAGTAACGTTAATTGATGAAAGGCAACTGCTCGTCTATAATCATTCACATTACGATAAAAAGAATAACATTCAAGGACGAAGTGTACTCAATCTCGCTGTTTCCAAAGACGGAATCCAATGGAACGCCGTTTGTATTTTGGAAAATCAAAAAGGAGAATACTCTTATCCCGCTATTATTCAAACAGAAGATGGTTCTGTTCATCTCGTTTATACTTGGCAGCGCAAGTTGATCAAACATGTTATAATTGATCCAAAAAAGATTGAAGGAACTCCGATTGTTGACGGTATTTGGCCGGAAACAGTCCATTAACAAACATAACTCGGTAAAAGTAATATAAATACAGTATAAAAACACATATACTGCGTTAGTCATAAAATTGTTATTTTTATAACTATTCAGTGTAATTTTTGTTAAAAGTTGGCATAACTATTTACTTGTACTTAATAGGGACAAAAAGAAGGGTAGCCCGATAGGGCTTAATTTTTCATAACCGCAGGTCAAAGACCTGAAGTTACGAAAATAAAGCCCTATCGGGCTATTCGGTTTTTCGGAATCAATTAAGAAAATAGTTACTTGAAAAATACCAAATACAACCCTAACACAGTATAACACAAAAAACATGACGTAAAATTACATGTGTTTGTCGCGTAATTACACTTGTAAACAATTATTTTTCGTCTATACTTTTACTTTATGTTGTTGAAATATTACGAAATATTTTAGACTGATCAAATTACTCCTATTTTAATTTTTCCAAACAAAAAATGAAAAAGAAAAATATGTTAATGTTTTTTTCACTGATAATGTTGGTGTTATTTTTTTCTTCAATAACATCATTTTCCCTTGCCCAAAATGTTGCGTTAAACGCACATGGACTTGAACTTACCCATGTTACGGTTGCGGCGGAAGATGGGCAATTTTTCGGTTGGCCCGCCAACGGCGGAGCCTGGGTTTGGGGAGATGAAATCGTTGTCGTCTTCAAGCAAGGGAAAATGAATCTCAAAGAAAAAGGACATCTGATTGACCGGTCTGTTCCACAAATTGATGTTCAGGCTCGAAGTCTGGATGGAGGAAAAACATGGAAACTCGAAAAAGATTATCAATTCGTTTGTAACGAAAATACCGCCAAAAAACTTGAAATCCCCATTGATTTTAAGCACGAAAATTTTGCATTCCGTTTTCAATTAACCGGTCTCAGCGGGGGAAAATCGTATTTCTTTTATTCGTATGACCGTTGTAAAACGTGGAATGGACCGTATGAATTTCCGCTTTTCGGCGAAGCACTCGTCAGCGCGCGAACATGTACACTTATCGAAGGAACTCATGAAATGAAAGCGTTTGTTTCCGGCGCACCTCAAACCGGCGAGGAATTTGGAACACACGTTTTTCTGGTTCAAACCCAAGACGGCGGACTCAACTGGGAAAAAGTTGCCGATGTCGGTTTGCCTTCCCAACCGGATCAATGGTCTATCATGCCCTCTGTTGCCCGAATTTCCGACAACGAACTCGTTTGCGCCCTTCGGTTCAATAATAGAAACAAAAAAATAAGCGGAAACGAATATTGGGGATCACTTGATAATGGCAAAACATGGCAGTTTCGCTCCATGCTTCCACTTGGCAGTACGCCGCCGTCGCTTGAATATCTTAGTGGAGACCGGCTTGTTGTTCTCTATGGTCAGCGTAACGGTAAAACTCCCGGAATTAGTGTTCGGTTAAGTAAAGATCGCGGAAAAACGTGGGGAGATGAAATTATTTTTCGCAACGACGGTGGAAGTTTCGATCTCGGATATACCCGTAACATCTTTCGAAGTGATGGTAAAGGAGTCTTGATTTACTATTTCACTTCCCAAACCCTCAACGCTGACCGAACCATTGAAGCCACCATCTGGAACCCGGATAAAATTCAATAAAGATACTCTTCCGGTTCTCACATCAATTCCCGAACATTAGAAAAAGTTTTCTGAAAAAAAGGAAATTTCTATTGACATTCGGTTTATTTTGTATAAACTTTGAATTAATTCAATCACGTTGTATTTTTACCGTGTTGTTTTGCGGTAAAGATTTCGTGATAATTTTAATAAAACCTTTCAAAATAAGGATTATTACAATGAAAAAGTTAGTAGAAAACGCTTCGAAAAATTCACAGAACCATTCGGTAAAAAATTTAGTGAAAAATCTAATGTTAAAATGGGCAAGTCAGGGGGGGGGGGGCAGTATGTAGGAAAGAGTTAAAAAATGAGAGCGGAGAGTGCGGGCTTTCCGAATACTTTTCCGCAAAATTCTTACAACTCATTCGTTCTTCACCGTTCGGCTTTACGTTAGTCGAACTTCTTGTGGTGATTGCGATTATCGGTGTGTTAATCGCTCTTCTGTTGCCTGCCGTTCAAGCGGCGAGAGAAGCCGCAAGACGGATGCTGTGTACAATCAATCTCAAACAAATGGGAATTGCAGCACATAACCACCATGATGTTTACGGTTATCTGCCCAATACCTATCTTCAAAAGTCAATGGGCTGCGACGACCCAATCAATAATCGGCAATGGATTTCATTCGTTGCGCCCACGATTGCGTTTATGGAACAGGCTTCGCTCTACGATTTAATCAAGCAGAACGCAACGCCCGGACAGAATTGGACACACGATCCAACCGCAAACAATGGGTTAGGTACAACTCAAGTTTCCGGTCTTCTTTGCCCTTCTAATTCCGATGCGAAACCACCGGCAGGAGAATTGGCAAGACTTTGTTACCGTGCCAATGTCGGCGACTTAACATTTGCCGGAGGAGATAGCGGTGTTGACACTCCACGAGGAGTTTTTCGACCCGGAAATCGTGCTATGGTTTCGTTCGCTTCCATTACTGATGGAACCAGTAATACCGCTTTGTTTTTAGAAAGTTTTCCCGGTGTTTTTTCGGAAGCCAATCCGCCATTGAAAGGAGGAAATGCCGTTGTCAGTTCGCTCTCTTCCAGTTCCATGCCTAGTGTTTGTCTTTCGATCAGCAATAATGGAATTTTAACCAGTGTTGCCGGAAGTCCCAATCCGTGGCGGCGTCCCGGTATGTCCGCATTTTTTGGTCGTCCGCCGTGTATTGGAGTGATTACAATGCTTCCTCCAAACTCTCCGAATTGCGCTAACAGTATTGATCCGGGAACGAATGGGGGAATGATTTCCGCAGGAAGTTTTCACTCCGGCGGTGCGAATGCTGGTGTTTGTGATGGAGCGGTTCGATTTGTTTCGGAAGCAGTTAATACCGGAGAAACTCCAACCGGAACCAATTTATCAACAATACTCGGTGTTTCTTCGTCACCATGGGTAAATTATACGGGACCCTCAATTTGGGGCATTTGGGGCGCGTTTGGAACAGCCGCTCACGGCGAATCTTCCGCGTTACCGTAAATAAGAATTATCGTAGTAGAAAAAAATTGTTTATCGGATTAAGTTATTGTGATTGATCCGATTGTAACCACAGGTCAAAGACCTGTGGTTACAAAAATAAAGCCCTATCGGG
>JAISBG010000649.1 GCA_031266315.1 Planctomycetaceae bacterium
GTCTTCCGTTAAATGTTCAGACGCGGGAATTGTTTAATGGAGAGCGTTTCAAATTATTCCGAAGGGACGCACTTTTGGTTAATGTTGCGCGGGGGCAACTTGTTGTTACTTCGGATTTGGTCGATGCCCTGCAACAAGGTTTAATTGCCGGAGCGGTGATGGACGTTACGTCGCCGGAACCTCTTCCGCCGGATCATCCGCTTTGGAATTTTTATCCGAATGTCCTTATTACACCGCATGTCGGAGGACAATCTCGTCGGCGATTCGAAGATGTTGTTGATATTTTTACCGCTAATATTTCGCGTTGGCAACAGCAACAACCCCTGATTAATTTCCTGACGCCGGAAGGAAAACAACTTGGTTTTCCGATTCGTTGCTCTGATTATCCGCTTTGGATTGATGTTAAAAAGCGGTATTGTGGGCAATTGCTTTCCACCGAAACCTTTGCGGCAGTCAGTGAAAACCGAAATAAAATCGGAATGAAACGTCGTCAGGAGGTTTTGTCTGATTCCACAACCGAGATATTTGAAAATTCGGTAACCCGTTTTTTTTCCGGTGCAGTATCAGATGAATATGCGGAAGTTCTTCGTGAAGAATATTACAAGTTACTGGATCAACAGAAAGTTCATTGGGAGGAGGATATTCGTTTCAAAGAGATGTTGGGTCAGGGCGGTCAGGGTGTTGTGTTTCTCAGTGAGCAACGCGGAACAGATGGTTTTGTACTTCCGATTGCGATCAAGGTTTTTTCGCCGGAACGGTTTCCCAATGATGCACTTTACGAAGAAGAAATGTGCAACATGGCATTGATTACCGCTAAAGTGGCGAAAATACAACATGATCATCTTTTGTCCGTTTACAATTGGCGTTCTACCAATCGGATTCGGTTTATGTCGATGGAATGGGTGGACGGTTTTGATTTGAGCCAACTTTTGCGTCAGGAAATGCTTGACCATCTTCAGAAAAAAGTTTCAGTGGGAAGATGGAAATATCTTAATAATGTGGTGGTAACGACGGGGTCGATGCATCCGCGTTTGATGCCCGGTGTTGCGATTCCAATTATTCGGGATTGTCTTGGAGCGTTGGGGGCGTTGCATCGGGAAGGAATTGTTCATGGTGATGTGAAGCCGTCGAATATTATGTTGAAACGAACCGGAAACGCAAAACTTGTTGATATTGGTTCGGCGTTTGAAATTCAGAATCGCCCACCGATGCGTCCTTACACATTGGCGTATGCGGCTCCAGAAGTTTTGGAAGGCAAGGAAATTACACCGCGGAGTGATATTGCGAGTCTTGGATACGTGCTGATTGAAATGCTTTCCGGTCAACGGCTTTTCAGTGTTAATTCTGATTTGAAAGGGCTTGACGGGCGACTTTTGCTGGCGAGTCAACTCAACAAAATTCTTCCTCCGACGGTGGCTTCAAGTGAAATGCTCATGGATTTTTGTAAGAGTCTTATTGCGCCTGACCCTAACAAACGTTTTGAAAACGCCGAAGCCGCTGAACTTTTCAAGAATGGAGCCGCTGATTTCCAACGGCAATTAGTCAAGGGCAATCTTTCTTGTGAACCGGAGCCGGAAATACGAAATTGGCTCAACGATCTTGAAGAATATCGTTAAACGAAATATTCTGGGGATTCTTGCTTCGATGAGTGGTCATGTTATAATCAGCGGGAAATTTATTTTCCTCAATATCTTACCGCAAACCAAAATATGATCGAAAAAAATAGACAAGGTGAAGTTTGGGTTTATGCCGAAATTCAAGATACTACATTGCAGGAGGTTTCTCTGGAACTTTGTTGCAAGGCAAGACAGTTAGCGGACAAACTCGGTGTTTCAGTTGGTGCGGTATTGCTCGGTTACAACACCGAATTGATCAGTTACAACATTGAAAAGTTTGCTAAACCGCTTATTTCTTATGGAGTTGACCATGTTTATCTTGTTGAAGATTCTGCGCTTGCCGATTTCCGAACCGATCCTTATGCCCACGTTCTTGTCGAACTCATTAAAAAACATCGTCCGCAAATCGTTTTATACGGAGCAACACATCAAGGGCGTGATTTGGCTCCTCGCGTTGCTTCGGCAACCCGAAGCGGTTTGACTGCTGATTGTACTGATCTTGATATTAGCGACGTTACCGAAAAAAGCGGTGTTGTTCACAAAAACCTGCTTTTGCAAATCCGACCGGCATTCGGCGGGAATATTGTTGCGACGATTGTCAACTACGATCAGTGGCCCCAAATGGCAACCGTTCGCGAAGGTGTTATGCCTATGCGGTTACCCGACCCAAACCGGAATGGCAATATTATTCGGGAAACCATCGGATTAACCGATCAGACGTTGTTTGCGGTTGAAGTGATTAAGCGGGAAGTGCAAAAACAGAAATTAAATCTGAAAGGGTCACGTGTTATTGTTGCCGGAGGCGCCGGTGTTGGCAGCAAGGAAAATTTTGACTTAATTTTCAATTTAGCCGGAACATTTGGCGGTGCAGTTGGAGCGAGTCGGGCGGCGGTTGACAGCGGATTCGTCGGGCATGAACACCAAATCGGGCAAACCGGCACAACAGTTCGTCCTGCACTTTATATTGCCTGCGGCATCAGCGGGGCAATTCAACACCGCGCCGGAATGGAAGATTCCGCCAAAATTATTGCCATCAACTCTGATAAAGATGCTCCTATTTTCTCAATTGCTCATTACGGTATTATCGGCGATCTGAAACAAGTTATTCCGATGATGATTAAGGCGTTCAAAGAACGAGTGTAAAGTAATTATTGGAGCGGTTTTTGATAGGATCGAATTGTTTCACCCCAACCAAGCATGAACCTACCGTTTGAACAACGTTACAACGACCAACCGGCACGTCGGGAAACATTTTGCGGTTTGACCGTTGAGGGGTTCTCGCGTGCAGCCATGCAAACTTATTGGCGGGTTCCCGAACTGAAACTTGGTTTTGATTTAGGTTCTCAGCCTTGGTCATTTATGGGAACGCCTTACTGGTTTGTTTCGCACACGCACATGGATCATTTGTTGGCACTTCCGGCGTATGTTGCCCGTCGCCGAATGATGAAAATGGAACCGCCCACGATTTTTTTGCCGGAAGAATCGGTTGCCGCGGTTCGCCAACTTCTCAATATCTTTTCCCGCTTGGATCATGGTTCGCTCCCTTGCCGGCTCAATGGTGTAAAATCGGGAGATGAAATGCTTTTATCAAATGGTCTTATTGTTTCTGTTGTGAAAACGTATCACACAATTCCTTCGGTTGGCTATATTGTTTGGGAACGCCGTAAACGGTTGAAGGAAGAATACCGTTCGCTCAACGAGTTGGAAATCCGTAATCTGGCAATTTCGGGCGTGGAAGTTTCACAAGAGATTCGTCTTCCGAAAGTTGCGTATCTTGGCGACAGCCGGGTTCAAGCGTTGGACGAAAACCCCATCATGTTTCAGGCGGACATCTTAATTATGGAACTTTCGTTTGTTGCGAAACGCCATCGCGGTGAACGAATCCATAAATATGGTCATATCCATCTTGATGATCTTGTCGATCGCCAACAACAATTCCAAAACGGAACAGTGATTGCCTCCCATTTTAGCACGCGCTATCTCGACACCGAAATTGAAACAACCGTCCGCAACCGTTTGCCCGATATGCTGAACGGTCGTTTGGTTCTCTGGTTATAAACGAATCCTGCTCATGCAAACAATCTGGTGGGCAATCTGCAAACAGAGGTGGGCAACCTGTAAATAGAGGTGGGCAACCTGCAAACAGAGGTGGGCAACCTGCAAACAGAGGTGGGCAACCTGCAAACAGAGGTGGGCAACCTTTCGCTGAAAGGTTGCGTCGGCAAAGCCGACATTGCCCCTGTTTTCGGCTGGCAATCAGATTCCGAAAGAGTCGGCAATAACGAATTGCCATCGTTAATCTGATTC
>JAISBG010000755.1 GCA_031266315.1 Planctomycetaceae bacterium
CTCATTCCAATGCTTTTTCAAATTCGTCAAGCGATAGGCAATCCAGAGACCTATCGGTCAATTGAGCAAGACGATCAAGGTCTTTGATCGTGTGTAGTTTCTCAATAACCGCTGACGGCGATTCGCCAAACCGTTTGGCTAATATACGCAACAAGGTTTCAATCCCTTTCTTAATCCCCTTCTCAATCCCTTTCTCAAAACCGACAACTTCGCCTTCTTCACGTCCTTTCTCAATCCCTTTCTCAACTCCGATGGCTTCGCCTTCTCTTCGGGCATATTCAAGATCGGTCGCGTAATCGTGGAGATATTGCTGTCGGGCGGCTTCAATTTGACGAAGTTCCTCGTCTTGACTAAACTGAAGATATTTGTCATACGCCAGTTGAACATGCGGAACGGCGTTTTGAAGTAAAACTTTCATCTCTTCCTCGCTTTTCTTGTCGGCAAACCAAAAAAAGGTCAGCCAATCTTTCAAAGGACTATCAATATTCTCTATCTGACCAATCTTTTTCGCGATCACTTCCAAAACGTGCATTTGAAAATCATCGGAAAAAATAAACTCAGGATTGTCTTGAGCGGTTATCCAAAATATGTTGTGAAGTTTTTTCAATTCGCCAAACAACAAAAAATTCGTAATGACAATCACAATCACCGGAACTAATTTGTCATAAAATTCGCCTTCAATGATGTTGCCGCTAAACACTTTTGCCCAATTCCACAGCAACCGTTTGCCGAAAGCGGAATGCCAGCCGGTCTGAAATTCAATCACGAAATGACGGTCGTTGTGGGCAACGGCTTTGACGTCAATAATCGACCTTTTATCCGTCAGAAACGTTTTCGGATTGAACGGGTTCTGAACTTCGGCGGACTTGACAAGCGGTTGATCGGCATCGTTCAAGATTGCATTCACAAACGACAGTAAAATCGTTTCATTACCGCGGCTGGCAAACAAAAAATGAATAAACGTGTCCGCTGTTGCGCGAATTGGTTGACGTTGTTGTTTTTCTGACGATTTCGTTGGAGTTGTTGGTTCGTTCATGGATTTTTCCAAAAAATAATATCCTAACCATGAAATATTTGCGAAGTTATTGATACCATGATTTTTATTCTACCTCATTTTTTCCGAAAAACAAGAAACCGGCAGGATATAGAGCTAAAATTACGTAAGAGCAATTGAGGAAAAAATGAAAATAAGGTTAGGGAAAAGGTTTTCTGATTATTTCGTATTTTGGGGAGGTTTAATTTTTTAGCGGAAGTTCCTTTCCAATCGGACAAGAAATTCCGCCGTAAGTTGTTTTTGTTTTATATTTTGGCGTAGTCAGAATTTCAAGGATTTGTACCGATTAGATATTTTTCATCTCGAATAAAATCTTCGATTTGTCCGATGATAAATTCCAGATATTCAAAAACAGTATTCGCAATTTCCTGAATCTTGTCCACAGAATGTTCTCCACATTCCGCAAACGATTTTTCGCCGTGGGCAAGGGCATTTCTATAATGTTTTATCGTTTGAAGCGTTCCCATATTGTCGAGAACGTGTTTTTTTATTTTAGTTTCTAATTCTCTGGACATTGTTGTGTTAATACCATACTTGCTCATAATTTCCTCAATTTTTTTGTTGTCGAGATTCCCAGTGCCGTCAAAATCAAATTTTATTTCCAACAAAGAAGTCGTATCTAAAAGTTTGTCATATAAATCCTGAATCCCCTGCAACCTCTTGTCTTCAGATTTGTTGTATTGCGATGTATGTTTTAGCCAATGAAGGCGAATTGCTTCCGTAAGATTGCGAAGTTGCGCAACAGAAATTTCCGATAAAGTCCCGTCTAATTCTTTACCGCAATTCGTAACAGTTGACTCAATCAAATTATACAGCAACAAATAGGCACTCGCATAGAGTATCTTTTGCTGCACAGGTGTAACCTGCGGCAGAGCAGTAGATCGCTCTATTCCTTTTAGAAAAATAAGGTAGTCCTCAACCTGTTTCTTTCGTTCTTCGTAATCCTCACGCAAGGGCATTTTTATTTTCCAATTAACTTTTTGTGAACAAATTCCTCTTTCCTTCGTGTCTTTCTTCTCGTCTCTAACGGGTGTGAGTTCGACAAGATACGGCTCTTGGGATAATTTTTATAACCGGATTCAAAAAGCACCCTGAAACGCGCTTCGACGAATTTTAGCGGGTTTTGCCGGTTTGCTGCTTGTATTGATACGATCAAACAAATCTTGCCTTGCCTTTACGTCGGTGTATTCGTTCAAAACGATACCACGAATCGATCTATTTCTAATTTTCCGTTGTCGGGATTCCGACAAATCGTTAAATGTTTTTCCGGATAATTCGGTTAGCCGGTCTAATTTTTTGAGACGAAATTCACCGTGAATAAATTCCTGAAGCGACCGCAATCTTTGTGAGCCGTCAATGATTTCCAACTTTTCCGTCTTGATATTGGCATAACAGAATATGAACGGAATAGGCAAGCCCATGACTACGGATTCGACGAAACGAGAGATGTGTTTGGGTTCCCAGATAAATTCCCGTTGATATTCCGACAAATAAAATATGCCATTCTCGTTTTTTTGCATTTCATCGGCAAGGAATCCAATGGTATATTCGTTAATCGTGTAACCAATTTGCTTTGACAACTCGTCTATTTGGTTTTCGACGGCATCTTTTGTGGAGTTATTTTTTGACATTATATTTTCTCCTATTTGTTTGTTGTTGATACTTTTGCCTTTTACACTAAACCGGAATTTTTTTCGTGATAACGGAATTGGAGATATTTTCGGCTTCGGGAGTTGCGGGTTCGGGTTCAATTGTTTTGGTAGTGGTTTGTTCAGGTTCTTGATCGGGATATTTGATTCGTCCGTGCATGGCGGCAATAATTGATTTGATTACACTGTTTTCAATAATCTTCAACTCCCGAAGTGTCAAACCGGAATCGTCAAATTGTCCGTCATCAAGTTTTTGTTTGATAAGAACATGAACACGGTTTTCAATTTTTCCCGGAGTTGCCGCCGAACCCATGCTTCGGCACGCACTCTCGCAGGTGTCCGCAATCATCAGAATCGCGGCTTCTTTTGTTTGCGGTTTTGGTCCCGGATAACGGTAAGTGCTTTCCTCAACCTGTTTTGCCGATTCATCTTTGTTTCCTTTCGCGGCACGCCCGTAAAAGAAAGAAACTAACGATGTTCCATGATGTTGTTCGATCAGGTCGATGAGCGGTTTCGGCAATCGGTGTTGCCGCGCAAGGTCAATGCCGTCTTTGACGTGCGCAATCAGAACAATTGTACTGACTTGCGGTTCGATATGGTCGTGAATATTATCCAGTCCTCCTTGATTTTCGCTGTAATATTCCGGTTTCATAATTTTTCCGATGTCGTGAAAATACGCTCCAACCCGTGTGAGCAGACCTCGTGCACCGATGGCTTCGGCGGCTGTTTCGGCAATCGTTCCAACCTGCATGGCATGTCCGTAAGTTGCCGGCGCAAGCCGAATCAGACTTTGGAGCAACGGTTGGGACACATCACCCAGTTCCAGCAAAGTCATGTCCGTCAGAATACCAAACGGCTCCTCAATAAACGGCAAAATACCCGTCATAATCGAACCGGCAAGTAATGACCAAACAAAATTGGCAAACGCATCAAAAAATAACGGTGTTTCCAAAGGGCGGTTGCTGAGAATACCGATTGTAATCGTCAAAACAAAAGCAACAATCCCCGAAATAAAACAAGCCGCAACCAATTTTTTACGTGACCGCAACCGCCCTAACTGAATTGCCGTTGTAATGGTAACACAAAGAAGAATCATCAATAAACCGTTTCCGCCGCCATTGCCGAAAACAAGAATCAACGTCAAAATTGTTGACAGCACAATCGCTAATTCCCAAGAATAGGTAATAGAAACAACCATCACAAACAAAAGAAGCGGTATGATTTCTCCTTCGGCAACGGTGAGCGAAAACCGTTGAATACATTGCGCCATCGCCACCGTCAACACCATACCGCCCATCAGACCCGCAAAAGACAACGGCGATTTCGGACGCCGACGTTCTAATCGTTGTACAAATCTCCACAAAATAACAATCAGAACAAAAATAGTTCCCAACACAGCCAAAAATCGAAGAATCCGAATACTTGAAGGAGATTTTAACAGAGAGGCGTTATATTCGGCGCGCAAAAGAGAAAGTTCTTTGTCTTCCAACGTAATACCCGCTTCAATCATCACTTGACCTGATACAAACTCAACAATAACATCTCCAACCGCATCGGCTGCTTTTCGCTCCAGATCGGCGGTAGCGTTTTTATCTTCTTTGAGTGTTTCTTCCAGTTTTGGGCTGAGCCAGTTGAACAGTTGATCGACGAGAACGGGATTGTTTAATTCACGTTGCAACATCTCTTTGAAGCGTGTCCCGTCGCGAATCAAAACATCGCTCACTTTGAACGGGACGGCGCGGTCGGGAGTGTCCTCTTTGCGGTAAACCAAAATCTGATCTTGACTTCCTTGTGCCGCCCCGTATTGCAACGCCCGCAATGTCCCATGCAACTCGAAGGGCGTAAATGCCCGTTTG
>JAISBG010000785.1 GCA_031266315.1 Planctomycetaceae bacterium
GAAACGGGAAAATGGCAAGTCGGAGACACCAACGGAACATGTCCCGCAACACAAATTCCGCCTCCGACAGGGGCATGGTGTTTTGAGTTCAATAACGCTTTTTATCCTGACTGCGACGATACGGCAATGGCGTTAATGGTTCTTGCGGGACGTTTCGACGAAGCACGGACAACACCAGCCTCATCAACACCAACACCGCAAGTTATCGGACGTAAACCGCTAACACTTCGCGAACATGAAGAAAAACCGAATGAAAAAGCGAGACCGGTTTCGGGAGTGTTGCCACCGGATTTACGGTTGACGGTTTGTGAATGCGCCGAATCGTTAAACGATGCCCGACAAAGTGCGTTGGATGTTGCCGACACAACCGCTGCACTGGAAAGCGGATTGCGTTGGCTTCTTGCAATGCAAAACAAGGACGGAGGTTGGGCGGCGTTTGATCGCGGGAACAACAACGAAATTCTGTGTAAAGTTCCTTTTGCCGACCACAACGCCATGATTGACCCAAGTACGCCGGATTTAACGGGACGTGTGATGGAATCGCTTGGAAGACTTGGTTTTCGGGTTGGGCAAAACGCGGAGATTGATCGTGTAGTTGCCTACATGCGGAAACAACAGCAAGCGGACGGAAGTTGGTTTGGGCGTTGGGGAGTCAACTATATTTATGGAACATGGCAAGCGTTGACCGGTTTAACGGCGGTAGGTATTCAACCGGACGATCCGGCGGTGATTGCCGGTGCAAACTGGTTGCAGGCTCACCAACATCCGGGTGGAGGTTGGGGAGAATCGCCGGATTCGTACCAAGACCCGTCGCTTCGCGGACACGGTACGCCCACCGCCTCACAAACAGCATGGGCAATTATGGGACTTATCGCGGCAGGAAAAATAGACGATCACGCGGTTTATCGTGGAATCCGGTTTTTGCTGGATCGGCAACGGAATGATGGAACATGGTTTGAACCGGAATTTACCGGAACAGGCTTTCCGCTTGTTTTTTATTTGAAGTACCATTATTATTCGGTTTACTTTCCGCTCATGGCGTTATCGCTTTACGCCGCGAAAACAAAGACGGCAAATGTTGCCGTTTGCGAAGAAGAAACGATTCTCCGAATGAACTGCGTGCGTATTTTTTCACCGGAAACTTCGTTTTACAACAACGCCCGTCCCGACGATCCGCCAACCGAAACCAAACCGCCCGCCGAATTGCCGGAACCGGAAAACAACATCAATAACCAAAACCAACCAACTCGTAAACCATTCGACAAACCGACATTGCGGGTCTTTTTCGGTTGAAAATCATTATTAACTCATGTTACGCACCGTAGTTAAAGAGTAAAGGTGAGATATTATTATTCATAATTCCTAAGTCCGTAGGACTTTAACATGGATAACCCCGTGCAAGTGCAACGCAGCACGGGGCATTGAGTAATACACCGCCACAACCGGAACTACGTAGTAGTTCAACGGAGAAAATTTATCCGTGCCGCGAACGTATTGAACTGCTACGCAGTGCGGTTGGAAGCGGCGTTATACCCCGTGCTGCACTTCGTTTGCACGGGGTTATCCACGTTAAAGTCCTACGGACTAAAACTCATTGAATACACACTACAGGAGTTATTAATAAGCACACACAAACCGCAGATTTGAAAGATTTTCACAAATATCTGTGTTAATCTTTCAAATCTGCGTTCTCTGTGTGTTAAAAATTCCGGTTTTTCCGTCAAAATCCGGCAGGCGGAGTTGTTGGCGGATATTGATAACTGGAGGGATTGGCTGTGAAACCTGCTGCGGGATCAATATTATTAGGTGTTGCGGTTGGGACTCCATAACCGTTATTGGGAGGCGGAACCGGTTGTGTCATATTGTTGTAAGTCGGAGTTGCCGGTTGTGTGCCATAAGTTGCGGTGTTTTCCGGCGCAACGAAAGGGGCATAGTTGGCAGCAAACTGTGAATTATTGGGAGCCGCTGTTATTGGTGCTGAAGCCGGTGTTGTGTAAGATGGTTGATAAACCGGCGGTGTTACCGTTCCGTTTTCCTGAAACCCGGTACCCGGATAAACTCCCGGTTGATTGGAGGGAACATTCGTTGCCGGTTGTTCATACTGGTGATACATGTTGGTATGTTGATAGGTGGTCTGAGTTGGATTCGTCTGGTATCCTGCTGCTATGCCGTTATTAGCAACACCATAATTATTATTAGCCGCACCATAGTTATTAGCGGTACCATAAGAATTGTAGGAATCAGCCGGAACGTAACTCGGTGTTGTCTGTGCCGGCGGAACATTGGCAGAAGCAACTCGATTGCCGTCACTCGGAAGTGTGGCTCCGTATTGCGGAACAAGCACCGAACCGTTTTCTTTTGATTTTCCGGCAAAGAACCGTGCTTCATCATCTTTGGAAGTATAACCACCCGGTGGAGGAGTTACATTAGGTTGGGAGCCTAAACTCGGTTTGGGTGTTACGTGAGCGGTACCTTCCGCATCAAAAGATGGAGCCTCATTCGATTGGAACGGATTATGCCAGGTATAAGATTTGGGATTGTACCAGGCACCGCCGTTACTTCGACAACCAATGACCCCAAAAATAAATGAAAAACACACGAGTGTTGCAACAATTGAATTTTTTCGAATGTGCATATTTAACTTCCTTTGTATTCAAGATGTATTCAGAATATTTGGCACCATACCATAGGAGATTAGTTTAAGACAAACGCCGTCAATCTAAAATCTAATCGAAACTATTTCGAGCCATTTATTCGTTACTAACGATATTATCGGATTATTTTGTCAAATTGAACAATAAAATAAAAAAAATTCTCTTTTTTTTGAATTTTGATTGAACTTCGCCCCAATAACCCAAAAGACAACGGATTGTAAATATTTTAGAAACGGCGTCAAGAGCAATTTTTATCAAAATTTCCTTAGGTTCACGAATTGGAATGAAGTTCTTGTTTAATTTAGAAAAGATAGGCTATTTATCAAAAGACCCGCTGAACGGTCGTATCGGTTGAGTCTTACTCAACTCCAGAAAGATTCGCCCCTCCTTTTGATAAATAGTCCACCTCTCTTACTATTAATAAAAACTCCACACATCAATTCGTGAACACAAGGAAATTTTTTCTCAAAGACCATATATTTGGGCTTCAAGACAATTGTTTTTGACACCTTGTCAGATATTTTGAGTCGTTGCCAACTGGTTTCCTTGTGTTCACGATGAATTTTACCGATATACAACAACACGCTTTATTGTATTTTTCTGGAAAACAAGATATTGACATTATGTTTGGTTTCGTGTAAAATCCGAATCTGATTCGATTGCGATACGTATTTTTTGCTGTGTTGTTTTGCAGCAATGCGTTTCGCGATTATTTCAGTAAAACCTTATAAAATAAGGAACA
>JAISBG010000792.1 GCA_031266315.1 Planctomycetaceae bacterium
AGTTCGTTTTAAACGCGCAACACACGAAACATCGTGAAAGTGGTGGGCGATCCCTTCGCTGAAGGGTCGCACCGGTTGACTCGGCATTGACTCCAAAACGAAAGGCAACACCATTAACCATTGTTAATCTAATTCACTGTCGGCGAGTACGCCGACGCAACCTTTCAGCGAAAGGTTGCCCACCTTATGGTTGCCTACCTTATGTTTACTGGAGATGTGGAGGTAATGCGGTGTTGGGAAATTGCACTGGAATAAAACCGGAAGATTTGGTATGATTCCAATACAAATAAAAACACGGAACAAGAAGTGTTGATTTTTTTGGGTGATGTTCCGGCGGTGTTGGTCAAAGGCGGTTTGATTTTCATGGTTTTAGTTCGTTTATTTTGGTTATTCCTTTTGCTGATATTTCTGAGCGGTTGCCATTGGGGCAAGGCGTTGAAACCGATTACGCCGAGCCAGATTCTCAGCAGTGAACGGAGTCGTCTCGGAATTGCCGCAATGGAACGCGGAGACCTTGCGGAAGCGGAAAAACGACTTGAGGAAGCTGTCAAATTGAACAAAAAAGATATTGATCACCGTCGTCATTATGCCGATGCTCTTTGGCAACGCGGTAAATATGACGACGCACTCCGACAACTTGACGAAGCCGTCAAACGCGGCGGAATCAGTGATACGTCTTTACATATTTCTCTTGCGGAAAAACATTTGATGTTGAATCGTCTTTCAACAGCATATCATCACGCTGATGCGGCAATACGGTTGGCACCGCAGGAATATAAGGGTTGGGCGTTACGGGGCAAAGCCGGTTGGTTTCTGGTTACCGAACAACAATTTTCCGATTCACCGGAAAA
This sequence comes from Planctomycetaceae bacterium, assembly GCA_031266315.1. Taxonomy (GTDB): domain Bacteria; phylum Planctomycetota; class Planctomycetia; order Pirellulales; family Thermoguttaceae; genus WRKP01. The sequence continues at coordinate 852 of JAISBG010000792.1, forward strand.
AGTTCAGGAATACATGGTTCAGGCGAGAAACGATTATTATCGGGCGTTATCTTTTTCGCCGAATGATCGAGACCTTTTACCGGAACTTGCGGCAATACAAATGATTTGCCGGCAACCGGAACACGCCTTGGCAACATGGCAACATTTGCAAGACCTTTTTCCGAAAGGCAGTGAACCTGCTGATCTTCTTCGCGGTAAGGCTGAAGCGTTGATTGCCCTTCGGCGGTTTGAAGAAGCCATTCAATGTCTCAACACAGCCCGACAACGCGAACCCGAACATCCCGAAATTGAACAACGTATCCGTGAAGTAATTGCCATGACACAAAAAAATCTCTACTAAATATTTTTAAACGCAAAACACAAGAAAAAGGATTAAGACGCCTATTTCGTGTCTTCCGTGTTCAATATTTTCTTGAACACGAAACACACAAAAGACACGAAAAAGATAAAAACCACATTCGGTATAATACCACAATAATTTTTTATGCGACGAATAATTTTCTTTTTTCTATTTTTTTCGGTAGTTGTTTCTAGTTATGCGTTGGAGGTTCCGTTTGAAGTAACCGACGCAGACGGTAATACGGTGAGCGGAACAATCACCGCATTTGATTCCGTGCAATTGGTTCTGGATGCCGACGGAACGAAAACGGAAATTTCAACGGAAAAAATTGTTCGGCTGCAAAGTTTATTGGACAATCCGTTTCAGTCTTTTCAGTCAATTGTTTCCGTTTCCGGCGAATTATCTGCTCCCTCGTTATTATCGAACACTTCGTCGCGGAAACCGTCCGGCAAATCAATTGCCGCATTGCTCCAAAAACAGGAATCCAATTCTTCACAGAAAGAGAAGGAAAAGAAAGAAATCAAACCGGTTTTTCCTGAAGTTGTTTCCGTTTTGGAATTGAAGGATCACACGCGGTTGGTTGTTAAAGAATTTATAACGAAGAGAAAATCCGTTGTTGTCCGTCTTCTGAACAATGAAGAAATCACCTTGCCGTTGGAACAACTTCTTGCGGTTCGGTTGATCGTTAAGGGGTTGAACGAAATTACGACGCCTCCTGATGAATGGCGGAAATTCGCCGTCCAATCCGGTCATGCGGAAACCGGAGATCGAATTGTTGTCGGTCAACCCGGTTCGTTGGACATTTACACCGGTATTCTTACGGAAGTTGGTAAGGACACCATTTCATTTATCGTTGACGGTGAAACACTTCCGGTTCCGCGTCGGAAAGTATTCGGGTTGTTGTTCCATTCGCCGCAACATTCGCAAGATAACGCCAAAGACACGACAAAAAACACGGCAAAAGATACGGCAAACACACAACGGACACTATTGGGTTTTCTTTCTCTTTGGGATGGTACAAAATTGCCGCTTCATTCGTTGAAGTCGGACGAAAACGGTCAATGGAACTGGATAACTGTTTCCGGTATTGCTGGAATATTATTACCGGAAGAGATTGACGAGTTGGATATTGGGCGAAAAAACTTGTTCTATTTAACCGAGTTAAAACCGGTTTTGCTTGAGCAATCGCTTTTCTTTGACCGTGAAACAAAGGGAGAAGTGGAAGCGGGCGATAGTGTTTTGGGGTTGTTGCGGACTTACCGAACTCAAAAAATTATTTCGCAAATCTCCAACAGCGAAAATAACAGCAATCACGCGAACAACAACCAATTACCGATTTTGTCAGTTCTTCCTCGCAATGATTCACGCCAAGACAAGATACCGGATTTACCAATACCGGGACTCAAGAATTTTGTTCTTGACGGGAATTTTTACGAACACGGCTTGGCAATTCCGGCTAAAACGATTCTCGAATATTCTCTTACCGACTCGTTTACTATGTTTGGGGTTGTTGCGGGAATTGACGATCGTTTACGTCCGAATGGCGGTGTTCGGTTGCGAATTCAGGCGGAACAGCAACTTCTCGGCGAATGGGAATTTTACGGCGATGAACCGGCAAAACCGTTGAAATTACCGTTGCCGCCAAACACCAAAACATTGAGATTGGAAATTGATTTCATCAAAGGAACCTTCACTCCGGCAATCCTAACTCTCGCCGAACCAAAATTGATAAAATAATTCGGGGAGGTGGGCGATCCGCCCGCTGGGCGGTCGCGCCGGTTGAGTTTTACTCGATTCCAAAAGGTTGGCAATACCGTTTGCTATAATGTCGTTACTATTGCGTTTTTTTTGAAACAATAATTAATTGAAGTAACGTTTCTATTTTTTTTCTTTGGTGGTCATTGTTTGAATCCGGTCAATCCGATTGCTCCGTCTATAGGAAATGATACGGTCGAAACAACCCTTTGATTCTTTTTTTAGTCATTCGCCCAGTATTCCGAAAAACAAATGTAGAACCAGTTCTGATATCACTTCCTGATTATAACCGGTATAAATGTCAGAACCAGAGTCTTCATTTTCAAAAAGCGTTACGTCATTGGGTGCTATTATCGC
>JAISBG010000800.1 GCA_031266315.1 Planctomycetaceae bacterium
GAAGGAAATCGCGACCGGATAGACTCCAAAAAAACAAAAATAAACTCAAAATTAAACTTAGACTCAAAAAATCACGTTTTTAGAAGTTCCCTATTGAGAAAGGAACTAAAAAATGTTAAACAAAGAGACCAGTCACCACGACTTAACTGTTGTAACATTGCACTATTAACTATCGTATAAATCGGCTACGCCGGTGCAATCGCTTGGAGTACGATTACTTGTTTTGATTACGGTAAGGTAATTGTTCACTGTCGGCAACTGCCGGTATGATGTTTCTCGGTGAAACGTTGTTATTTTTGTGAACGGTTATATTTTTTATACTATTTTAACACTCAGTAATAAACTATGAAAAATTCCAGAAGACGTTTTATTCAACGTATCATGCAAGGCGGAATAGGACTTGGCGCATTGTCTGTAACCCAAAAATCTCAGGCGTCCGAAATTTCCTTTGTTCCCGTACAAGAAAAATCATCAGCGAAACTGCCGGTTATTGCCGAAACAGATATTTGTGTTTTGGGCGGAAGTTGTACGGGAGTTTTCGCGGCAGTGCGAGCGGCACGACTCGGTGCAAAAGTAATTCTCATAGAAAAACTCAACGCCTTCGGCGGAGTTGCGACCAATTCACTCGTCAACATCTGGCACTCTTCGTATGATACGGAACATAAACTGCAAATTATCGCCGGTCTGACAATCGAAACAATAAATCGTCTGAAAAAACGGAACGCCGTAACAATAAATGAGAATAAACCTAATTCTTATTTTACGTTCAATTCACAGGAATTGAAAATCGAGTTGGATGAAATTGTTTTGGAAAATAAAATTCAGCCGTATTTAAACACGCTTTTTTCCGAACCGTATCTGGATAACAACGGTAAATTGATCGGCGTAATTGTTGACGGAAAATCCGGGCGCGGTGTTATTCGAGCGAAATATTTTATTGACGCAACCGGTGACGGCGATTTGTGTACGCGGCTGGGACTTGAGGTTTATGTACGGGAAATGCTTCAGCCGCCGACAACATGTGCTCATTTTTCCGATTGGGATTTTGGTGAAATGAATAAAAATCTAAAAAAATACGGTGCGGAGTTTCAAATTCCGTCCGGCTTTGTTTGGGGAGCAAAATTGCCGGAAACTTTTACAACAATGGTTGCCGGAACGCGGGTCTCCGGCGCGGATTGTTCTGTTGCCGACGAATTGACCAAAGCCGAAATCGAAGGACGGCGGCAAATTCGTGCGATTATGGATATGATGCGGAAATACAGTGCAGATAAAAAATGTGTGTTGACCGCGTTGCCGTCTTATATTGGTGTTCGTGAATCACGGCATGTCAAGTGTCTGTATCAGGCAAACGACGAGGACGCTCTTCACGGCAAACGTTACGACGACGCAATCGCGAACGGAAGTTATCATTTTGATCAGCATCATCAAGACAAACCGGGAATTACGTTTCGCGAATTGAACGGCACGTTTCATTACACCGGCGGCGAAGGTCATCCGCCTGAACGCGGACGTTGGAGACCGGAAACAGAAGAAAATCCGACATTTTATCAAATTCCGTTACGGTCAATTATTCCGCCCAAACCCGATAACGTGATTGTTGCCGGACGCATGTTTGATGCCGGATTGATTGCTTTTTCGGGGATGCGCGTTATGGTCAATATGAACCAACTCGGTGAAGCGGCAGGTGTTGCCGCCTACCTCGCGCTTAACCAAAACAGCTCAATTCAACAAGTAAACGCACAAGAAGTTCGTGAAACACTCAGAAAAGGCGCTTCGATCATCTTCTAATCGCAATTCTGCAATTATAAAACTCCGACAATTTGCTATCCCCGATTTATATTGTTCTGTGAAAAATAATTTGTTATAATTACAATGGTTCACGTAAAAAATCAACAAAAACATAGTATTGCCGCTGAACTATCAGCGAAATACGAAACAATGGAGAAATTTATGAATACGAAAAACTTTTTTTTCGTGAGTGTTTTGTTGTTTGTTTTGGTGTTGAGTTCACAATTAACAGCGGATGATTTTACCATTAACGGTACAGTTTCTGATGAATCCGGTAAACTTGTAACAGACGCTCAAGTTTATATTGGAAAAGACGCTTTGAACAACGAGAAAATCAGTATTACCGATGATAACGGACATTTTACTCTTCCGTTACCTGCCGAAGAAATCAATTCTTGGCAACGTTTGTACGCTATTGCTCCTGACAAAAAACAAATTGGTTCTACTGTCATCAGATTCAATGAGGGAAATATCACAATCCCTGACATTTTAATTACACTTAAACCTGTCCGAATTATTACCGGCAATGTTACCGATTCCAACGATAAACCAATTGAAGGAGTTTTAGTTGCCGGTGTTGACCAAATCGTTTATCCTAACTTTAAAAAAACAGATAAAAACGGTGATTTTAGTTTTGCTTATCCAAAAGATGATTTAAAACCATTACAGAAAATAGTTGCCTTTCTTGAAAATGTCGGAATGGATTATATTTGTACGGAAGAATCTGAAAGAGATCGCGGTAAAATCCAGCCGGAAAAAATTAAAAACGGTCATTTCCAATTAAAATTGAATCCTTTTGAATCACACAAATTTCGTGTTACAGATGAAAAAGGAACTCCGCTTTCGGGAATAAATATTCATCCATGGTTGATTAAAAAAGAAAATGAAAAAGACAGTTTCAATACGGCGGCTTTTTTTAATCTTGATTGTTATCTGGAATCTCTAACCGGTACCGATGGAACTGCTGTCGTTCAGAGTATCGGAAAAACAACATTTATTGCCAGCGGTACTAAAGAAGGCACTGTGATGCCGGATGGTTCTCGATGCTTTTTTGCTTCAGTTGATAAACGATATGATGATTTTGATTCTACATTTGTTTTGAAACGGCGCGGTAATGTCAAAGGCAGTGTTCGGTTGGCGGACGGAACACCGGTAATGTGGTCAAGAATTACCATCAGAGATTATAATGGTGGACATGGAATTAATTTTACAGATCAAAAAGGTGAATTTACATTGGGATGCAAAGCTAATGAACTTTTTGATATTGGAGTTGAAAGTAAACTTGGCGCGGCTCCTGGTATTTTGGGATTCAATACTGGAAACGGAACAGAGGAAAAACGGCTTGATTTTGTTCTCCAAAAAGGTATCAGGCTTCACGGAACCGTTTATAAACCCGATAAAACTCCGGCGGAAAAATATCAGATTTTCATATACGAAAAAAGTCCCGAAGATTTATTGACAACTACCCAAAATACATTGGATTTATTGGCAGTTATCAAAAATACACTCGGAAATAAAGATAACACAACTCGTCCACAAATGGTTATCCGTCAACACAATGATTATTTCGAACCGAACTCACAAGGAAAATACGAATATCTGTTACCGGCAACGGCGCGAAAATACAACATTAATGTTTCGTTGTATTATGATCCTGATCTGATTTTTGTTTTAGAGGATTACGAAGTCAAAGGCAATGAAAATGAAATCCTTCTTGATATTCACCTGAAACCAAAAGAAAAAGAATAATGTAACTATTCACGAAAAGTCAAAATAAAGATGATATTCTTTGCTTGCGTTTCCCAAGTCCGTAGGACTTTAACATGGATAACCCCGTGCAAGTGCAACGCAGCACGGGGTATTAAGTAATACGCCCCCTCCCACAACGAACTGCGTAGCAGTTCAACACGCTCGGCAAGAATAAACGTTTTCGGTTGAACTACTACGTAGTTCCGGTTGGTGTGATTGCGTAACCCCGTGCTGCACTTCGTTTGCACGGGGTTATCCATGTGAAAGTCCTACGGACTAAAATCATGAATAAACAACTTCACC
>JAISBG010000801.1 GCA_031266315.1 Planctomycetaceae bacterium
ACTTGGTTCTATAAACGGAGCTGAAACACTGGCACCGTAATCAATATGGTTTGGTAAATTTTGTAATATTGAGTAATACGCAGGAAAGTCTGATATTCTCACTTCCTCGCGTTTACTCAATAAATTTCGGCAGATAATGAATTTCAACAACAATAACCTATTATCAATTACATAAAATTTATGATACAAAATCATTTACAAATCATTATTGTGTTTTTACTTTGTCTCTTTATTGGTTGTCAATCGGCAAAGCAACCCGATGGATTACCTGAACTTGTTCCGTTCCGACTTTCTTTGACACAGAATGGTCAACCACTTTCCGGAGCAAGTGTTCTACTTTTTTCACCGGATATTCCATGGACGGTTACCGGTACTACGGATACCAAAGGGACGGCTCCAATTGTTACTTATGGTAAATTTTTCGGTTCACCTCAAGGAAAATTCAAAGTTGTCGTTATAAAAAACGATGTAGTCGGTAATTTACAGGAAGAAAACCGAACAACACCTATTTTGATTTATTCTTTGGTCGATCCGTCATTACGGAATCAAAATACTACAACATTGGAAGTAACCGTCGAAAAAGGTAAAAAGTCGGCTACATTGGATGTTGGTAAACCGGTTCGTGTTTTGATTGATACGATTCAACCCAATGGAATCTGATCAAATATTGTTTTACCTTTGATCAATATGACAATTGGAAATAAAAATCGTTCGGAAAATTCATCAAAACATTATAAATAGTTACGTTTTTTGTTTTTTAACCACAGGAGAAAACCCATGAAAACATTTCATTTGTTTCTGTCAATTCTGATTTTGTTTGTTTTTGGTTCTACGATTTTTGCGAAGGAACCGATTCGGGTATTAACGTTCAATATTCTCAATCCCGGTTGGGAACCGGAACCTAGGAAAGATCATACTTGGGAAAAACGGTTTCCGATTGCTGTTGAGGTTATGAAGAATTTTCCAGACGGAAATGGTCCTTACGACTTTATCGGAACACAAGAACCAGTAAACGATCCGGCAAAACCAGAACGTCATCAAGTAAAACAACTCGCAGACACAATGACTGATTATGGTTCTTTGTTTGCGCCTTGCAACGGTGATTTGAATAAATATTCATTAACGAATATGATTTTTTGGAAAAAAGATCGTTGGGAAATCGATCCCAATGATTCAGGAACTTTTTGGCTTTCCAGTACACCGGAAATTCCGGGTTCCAATGATTGGGTTGAAAATGATCAAGGTTTTAAACGTTGTGTTACGTATGGTCTTTTTCATGAACTTGGTACCAACGGACGAACCGGCAAAAAAATTTATTTCTTCAATACCCACCTCAATGTCGCCGTTGAAATAGCCCGATTACGTTCTGCGGTTTTAATAATGGAACGAATTAAAAACCGGAAAGTAAAAGACGCTCCTGTTATTGTAACCGGAGACTTTAATTCGTTGCAAAATTCACCGCTCATTGCTTACATGCAGGGAAAACCGCTTGAATTTGACGGTCAAACGTTTACTCCGTCTTTGCCGTTAATTGAAACGTTTAAAACAGTTCATCCTAATTCAGACCAATTTGGTACAGTACATGGTTATCGCGGCAAAATTAGTTGGGATAGAAAGATTGATTTTATTTTTGCCAGTCCTCCGTTAAAACCAATCGCTGCAAAAGTAATTTTGACACAAAAAGATGGTTTATATCCAAGCGATCATCTTCCGGTTGATGCCGTTTTGCAATGGGAATAATAATTAGGAATTGTAGGAAAATAAAGTTGACAGATAACGCCGGGATTTCGCGTTCCGACAAGGCACTGGATTCCGCTTATACTTTGAGTATGAGCGGGTTCCAGAAACAAGATCGGGGCATGAAATAACAAATCAAATGTCAATTAGCAACTTCTAAAACCTATTTTTTGACAGGATTTACAGAATTTACATGATAAAAAATCAAATAAAATCCAGTAAGTCGTGTATATCTTGTCAAAAAATAATCTTTGCTAAAGGTTTTTAGAAGTTGCTTAATGAGATAATGGATTAGTGGATAGTTGGGGACGCAAGCGGATTATTGCCCTGTGATAAAAATCCGCTTGCGAACTCTCAACTATCAATTGAAATATTACAAAAACGAATTTTCAAGTATAATGGTTATATTCAGAGTCAAATTTAACCCAATCACAATACAACAACGGTTGTTGTATTGTTTGTCACTTTACTCGATTCACCAGAAATAATCTGAAGAAAGGAAAATGAAATCATGCCGATTACATTTCCGCCAATCAAACGTCGTGAATTTTTAACCGGAACTTTTACCGCAGGTTTGTTAGCGGTATTGTCACCAAAAAATATTTTTGCGAATGAGCCGGACGTCAAACGAACCAATGTTGATCATTGGGTTTTTCTTTCCGATACTCACGTACCGGGTGATCCCAACAAAACCCATGCGTCTGGTCAAAACCCAAACGAAAATTTTATCGCAGTTCGTGAGGAAATCCTCAAATTAACAGATAAACCTAAGGGCATTATCGTAACTGGAGATTTTGCTCATCTTGAAGGAAAACCGGAAGATTACGCAAGACTTGTTACATTGACCGCCCCGTACACAGAAAAGGATATTCCTGTACATGTTGCCTTGGGGAATCATGACCATCTTAACCGTTTCTTTGCCGCCTTCACCCAATTCAAAAAAGAAAATCCGCCTGTTCGCAATAAAAATGCAACAATTTTAGAAACGCAAAATTGTAACCTTTTTATCATGGATTCTCTTTTTCAAGAGGAAAGAGGCAGCGGTTATTTGGGGCGTTCTCAACGGGACTGGCTTGCGAAAGAACTTGATGCCCGCAAGGAAAAACCTGCTTTGCTATTTGCGCACCATAATCCTGAAGACCTTGTAGATATTCAGCATTTTTGGTATGTTGTCAAACCGCGAAAACAAGTCAAAGCCTATATTTACGGTCATACCCACGTTTATCAGCAATCCATACGTGATGACGTACATTTAATCAATCTTCCGGCATTGGGTTGGGAATTTCAACAAGGAAAACAACCATTAGGTTGGAGCGATGTTCTCCTTTCCGAAAATGGAATCCAATTGACTCTCAACACAACAGATAAAAAACATCCCAAAAATAACGATGTCCGACAGTTCACATGGTTACGATAAAATAGAGAAAACTTCGTAATTATTCAGTGGAATTATCGTTAAAAATTGGTCAATATCAGATAGGCGATGTTTTGCTAAAACATCGCGTCGGCGTTAGCCGACTGTAAACCGGATTAACGATGGTAAATGGTATTGCCTTCCGTTTTGGAGTCAATAATAAGCCAACCGGCGCAACCGCCCAGCGGGCGGATTGCCCACCTCTTTCCGCGAATTTTCGTGTGTT
>JAISBG010000819.1 GCA_031266315.1 Planctomycetaceae bacterium
TTGCCTACCTTTAACGAAAATTCCGCTAAAATGTTGCAAAAATTCCACAATATATTGCGTGACAAAACATGTCCAATATAAGACGCAAACCCATGATTACAACTGTTACTGTCTTGCATGTTCTCTCATGACGCACACGGTTTTTTTCGTCATCGAATAAAAATAATTGTCTATTCATTGTACTGTTTGAAAAAAAAAAAAAGTAACGAATTTAGTCGGAATGTTCCGGTTTTTTTGTGTGAAAAATCGGAGGAACACCTAAAACTGTTACACTGAAATCTTCAAATACCAAACGGCTGGGTCGTTCCAAAACAATTTGCCAGATTCCGGCGATGTTGTTATTGTTTCCGGTATTTTCGTCAACACGGGTTTGATCAAATTGAAATGTTTCGTTAATAGTGTCTTTACTCCAAACCGTTTGACCTGCCGGATTAACAACACTTGCTTTAACCGCTTCCATTTCTGATCCACGAATCCGAATACCAAATTCCTTTGATTCCGCCGGTACGGAAAAATAAAACCGACAAGAACTACTAATTAAATTGAGATACGGATTTGCCGGAAACACAACCGGTTGATTACATTGAACAATTCGCACCGCATGATTACCAACATTGGTTTGCAGAATATAAACGCCTGTTTCCGAAACGGAATTGATTTTGTATTCAAAATTTTGTGCGGATTCAGTCGGAATAGTGAATTTTTCTACTTTACCATTAGGCGAAGTGAGTGTTCCTGAACAAGGAGTCAACTCACTCTTTCCGACTTTTCGGACTGCAAGCGTGAAACGAATTGGTGTTCCTTTTTCCGCATAAACCCAAAGCGTTCCCTGTTTCCGTAACCAAATAACCGGAAAAGAGGAATCCGTTTCAGATGATTTGGTTTTTAATGGAACAAAATCTTTCGTATTCGCTTTGAAACGCGGAATTGCTCGAAGATGATTGGGATAATGTTGCGATAACCACGAATCATTGATGGTCAAATTTTCTGTTCGATTATTTTGGTCGTTTCGTTTGAGTTGTAGTTGACCGGTAATCTGTTTCGGAATTGTTAAAAAATCAGTCAATTTAACAGGTAAACGTTTTTGATTATCGATAATTTGAACCGAGCCTAAATCAATTCCTCCGAAATCGTCTAACTCGTTTGTCTTAAAACGAATCGGTGTAGTTTCTTGTTCTTTTCCGCAATGAACGATTTCTGTATTTTTCATAGTTACAGCAATACCTTTAGCGGATTTTTGAACAATTGCAATTCCTCCGGCTTCACAATTTTCAAAACGGCAATCAATCAGTTCGCAATGTCCTTTCACTGTCAATTCCGGCGTATCTTTTGTAACGAAATTAAAGCCGTAACTTTTTCCGCCTAAAACAACACATTGTTCCAGCCGTACGGAAATCGGAATAGTTGATTTTAAAAGATTCGGCAGGTAAAACTCAATACCGTCACCGAAATTATTTTCGATACGGCAACGCCGCATGATACAATCGGTCAATTGTTCATCAGGTCGGTTGGGCTCAAAATCAATTCCGGCAGCCGGCGGTGTTCCCCAAGTATTTTTCAGAACACAATCTTCAATAAGAAGCCGATCAGCACTGATAACACTAATTCCTTGCCGGTTATTGTCATCGCAAACGACATTTTTAATCGTAACATTACGGCAGGGAACATTTCTTGTTGCAACACCGAGATAAATTCCGTCGCCGCCGGAAGCAATAATAGAAAGATTTTCGATGACAACATTTTCGACACTTTGTAACTTAATACCGTGCCGCCATTCCGATTTTTTGTACGAATCCGAAAGATAATCGGCTTTCCACATTCGGAGTGTTGCGCCGTTACCGAGTCCGATGATTTTTACATTCTTTGTATTTGCAACGGAAAGGAGTGAATCTCCCATTCCATGAAAGAGCCCTTTTTTGGCGAGGAGTTCAGTTCCTTCTTCAAAAACAAGTTCCAAATCGCCGTGTAATAATAAAGGTCCGACAATCCAAGGAGTGGATTGGCGATCAACAATCAGATGAGGCACTTTTGAGTTGAGTGCTTCTTGAAAAAACGAAGTCGAGTCTTCCGCATCAAAACCCCACCAAGAAACTTTTGCTTCTTTGAGAGTTCCGGCAATAACCTGCTCCACTTTTTCCGGTTGCGGTGCAGCGTTGAGATATTCAACGGTGTTTTCTAAAACAAAAACAAGAAACAGAAAACAAACTAATCGATACATATTAAACTTCCTTTTTGTTAAAAAATGGGTCAACTTAAAAACTCATGTTACGCAGGGGCTAAATATTCAGTTCAAATAGGATTCTCTGATTCTCCCGTATTAGGTGTCCAATCCTTGAAAAGTTCGTTTTAAACGCGAAAAGAGGTGGGCTATTTATCAAAAAGCCCGCTGGGCGGTTGCGCCGGTTGAGTCTGTATTGACTCCAAAACGAATGGCAACACCGTTTAGCATCGTTAATCTGGTTCACAGTCGGCGAGTACGCCGACGCGACCTTTCAGCAAATAGCGAAAGGTCGCCCACCTGATGAAATATTACCTAGTTTTCAATTTGAACTTTCAAGTTTAATATCAATTCTGTTTTTCCCGCGAACAACAGTTACGGAAATGGGTGTTTTTATTTTATTCCGGTAAATTTCCGGAAGAACGGATTTAGTTTCGTGAGTTTCTTCGTCTCCGGTAACGGGATTGATTCTTGGTTTGGGAAGTTCGATTACTTCATTTTTTGCAACAGTAACGAGATATTCGCCTTCAAGAGCCCCTTTTCCCGGATCACCGTTCAATGAGGAAAGTTTGTAAAAACCGCCCTTTCCACTAACACCGCCTGCTTCTTGACCAATTCCTTCCGATTTGGGAATGAATTGGATATGCGCTCCTTGCAACGGTATTCCGTCTAACGTAATAATTCCTTCGACATATTGTGTCTCCAAATTACTTGTTTTACGGGAAATACAGCCGAAAAATAGGACGAATAAAATTAAAAAAACAAATAAAAAATTATTGTGTTTCATAAACGTGTTTTTATTGTATAAAAAAATTGTGAAAATTACTACCGGGGACTTATGCTAAAGCCGTTTTAAAATTCGCGAAGCTGGACACGGTAGCGCAACAACGTGAAGCGGTTATTCGAGGGCGAAGCCTATTGCCTTACCGGCTACGGTATATGTCCCCGGTTTTGAAAAGATTACAGAAAAATTATGGAACAGCAACTGATTCACCGCCATTTTTGGAACCAAGTGCCCCCCAAACACCATACGGAGAACTACCCGAATAATTAGTTGGTTGAGTTACGCCGTAGTTTGCCGCATTTGATTCAATCGTTTCAGAAATAAATCGAACAGAACCATCTGCTAAAGCGACATTAACTCCGCCGGAATGCATACTTGATGTTGTAACGAGATGTCCCCATTTATCAGTGGCATTATCATAAGAACATGAGGGACCATTGGGCGGAATAGTAGCAAAGAACCAAGTGAACAGAGGATGAGCGGCTCCCCAACGCCGCCCTAATAAATCCGATCCCGAAGATGATGTATAACCGGTTGTATTGTATTCCCCGCCGGAACCGCGAAGATCCCAACAGGCTTTGGGATTTTGTGTTGCAGTTGCTCCGCTTAAAGCATTTTCGGCGGGTGCGTTGGGTACATTGAGAACGAATCCTCCTTTCATTTTATTCTGTGAATCAGAGGAACCGATCACCGACTCTCCGAAAAAAATAGTGTTACTTGTTCCATCGGGAATACCAGCCATGTCAACTACGATCGTTCCCATTTCGGAGATAAAAACACCTCGTTGATTTTTTACGACATCTCCCCGACACGCATGATAAGAAGTTCCGCCCAATTGACTAATATCCGTTGATTTGTAGGGTGTTGAGGGACAAATGAAACTAGCAATTTTTGCTGTCCAGGGTGTTGGGTCGCCTCCTCCAGTTGTTCGGCTTGGATTCCAAAAATTATTTGCGCCGCTTCCCTCTGCGATGTTTGCAATTGCTTTTGGGGCAATGGTTTCGTAAAGAGTATTTTGTTCAATAAACGGCAACAAATCAACCATAAAACTCAGATGGTGCCGATAATTTCGGCTACTACCCCATGCTGATCTGCCTTCCAAAAACGGATCTTCACAAAGATTTTTGGAATACTGGGCTTTGGGGAAATGACCTCTGGTGTCGTGCATGTTATGACATGCAATTGCCAATTGTTTCATATTGTTCGTACATTGTGAGCGGCGCGCCGCTTCTCGTGCTGCCTGAACCGCAGGTAACAGTAATGCGATTAAAGCACCGATAATCGCAATGACCACCAAAAGTTCAACTAACGTAAAGGCAAAAATGGTAGTTTTTTTCATGGTATTCTCCTTATGAAAAAAAAAAGAAAAATTCTAACAGATTACGTAACTTATAATCTGTTTTTTCACAAACTTGGAATCAAACGCAATGCCGAGAAACGGCAACAGAATATCGCTCTTAGATTGGAGCGACACGACACTTAAAACAGGATTATTCCCACCGATCAAAGTGGTGCATTACATGTTAAAATGTAACGCTGAATTATACCTATGGATTGTTACGCGACGCTCCCTTCACGGGAGACACGCAACTTTAACAATCCACAATAATTTTCTACACGGAAAATCCGTTGATCTTGTAGAAAATTATAGTTCGCCGAAGCGATTTTAAGTGTTGTTGACGTACTCGAATTTTTTAACGTCCGAATAAAAATCCGGGCGACTTATCTTTCAAAACGGAAAAATGATCTCCAAAAGTTAAAAATTAAATAAAGACAAAAAATAATTATTTTCAAATGATATACGAAACCGCAAAACGTGTCAATAGGGGAGAGAATTTTTTAGTCGACCTCTTTTCGCATGTTTCGCTTAAAATATGAAAATTTCTAATTCTACCGGATTAGGTGTTTCCCACCGGAATAGTCAAATAATAGGTAATATTTCATAGGCAAACATCAGGTGGGCGATGTTTTGCTAAAACATCGCGTCGGCGTTAGCCGACAGTGAATTAGATTAACGATCGCAATTCGTTATTGTCAACTGTTTCGGAATCCGGTTACCTAACCGAAACAGGGGCAAAGTCGGCTAACGCCGACGCGACCTTTCAGCGAAAGGTCACCCACCTTGTGATTTGCCTACCTCTAACGAAAATTACGATTCTGGTGGGAGACACCTAATCCGGTAGAATCAGGGGATTTTTTTGTCAATTTTATCAATTTTGACTTTGTCGATTATAGAAAATGCGATAAATATATAAATTTTATCGATCAGGTATATTGACAAAATGCCGGTTTTATGTCAAATTTTTAGAGATCATTCAATCAATTTTGAAATGATGTTTGGGTCAAGGTTGGCTTCGATGTCGGAGTCAGGCTCAAACGTAAATTTTCGTTCCCCCTAAAATCAGGAGTACACGATGTTAAAAAAAATGATTCCTCTTTGTGTTACGGTTGCTCTTGTTGTCTTTTTTGTCGCGAATGTTTCGGCAGATGAGGCAGTGAAAGCAACCGCACCGGTCGATGGTGTTGTTGCTGTAGAAGCCGTTCCCGCATCACCTTGCGGTTGTGCTGATTCGCGGCTTGTTTTCGGGAAAAGACTGCTGTCGCCCCGAAAAACATTGCGTTGCCTTGAACCGGTTCAATGTGTTCCGCAAACAGAAATTGTTGTGCCGGAAGAAACCGTTGTTCCAGCCGAATTGGTACAGATTTCCGCATTTAAGAAATTACATCACGGTTTTGCCAAAACCCATGTTTGGGTGGAAAAGCAATGCGGTTGTAAAGAACAATGCAAATGTGTTAAACCGGCGAATTGTGGTTGTCCCAAGACTTGTCCGGTTCAATGGGTTTCGTTTCCGGCTTACAAAAAGGGACTTTTGGGGTTCCGTAGCGTCGAAGCGTGGAAACCGGTTCCTGCCTGCCACACCGGCGGATAACATATTCGCAACGGATAAGCGGATAATTATCTAAACCGCACTTCATTGTCCAATCAAGTCGGAATATCTTCAAATTTCCGGCTTGATATTTTCTTTCTGTATCAATCCGGTGAATCGTTGCAAAAATTCTAATTTTGTCGGCATTGAGAACGGTAGTTTTCGAGAGTTGTTTGTGTTTGTTTTCGGAAGACACGAACGAAGTTTGCTGGACTGGAGTAGCCAAGCAATGCGGCAATTTTTTAATCGTATTAACAACGTTTAGATGTTGAGCAATATCCGAAACACTAAGAGAATCATGATAAATTTCGTTTCAAATAAAACGGATTGCCTCATGTTGAAATAATAAATTGCGAACAATGTAAAACCAACAAAAACTAAAACAAGCATAACAAAATATAGTAACGCAAGCGGCATAATATTGCTTCGATAATACGCCGCTTGCGAAACTTTCCATTTTTTCACAATCAAACTCGCTGTTCTTCAACGATTTTCTTTGTCAAAGGCACCGTCGAAAGCGATATTGCTTGGCGAGAAGTTAATTTTCTTCACAAACGCACAAGCTTCGGTGGCTCCAAATTCCCGTTCCATTCCCATGTCTTCCCACTCAACAGACAACGGACCAGTGTAACCGATATTGTTTAACGCACGAATAATCTCTTCGAAATTCACGCCGCCGTGTCCAAGCGAACGGAAATCCCAGCCGCGCCGATAATCACCAAAGTTTAAATGTGAAGACAAAATACCGGTTTTACCGTTTAGTGTTACAATAGCGTCTTTCATGTGAACATGATAGATACGGTCTTTGAAACGGTAAATAAATTCGACGGGATCAACACCTTGCCAAAGAAGATGGGACGGATCGAAGTTGAAACCAAATTCTTCACGCCAGTTTAAGGCGTCGAGTGCCGTTTCCGCACTGTACAAATCAAACGCGATTTCTGTCGGATGTACTTCCAGCGCGAATTTGACACCACATTCACCATAAACGTCAAGAATCGGATTCCATCGTTCCGCAAGCAATTTGTAACCGTCGTCAATTGTTGCCTGCGAGACCGGAGGAAATGAATACAGGTAAGACCAAATACTGGAACCGGTAAAACCTGTAACAACATCAACTCCCATTTTTTGGGCGGCACGCGCAACATCTTTTATTTCGTCTGCAGCACGTTTGTTGACTTCTTCCGGTTTGCCGTTGCCCCAAACATAATCAGGACAAAAACCTCTGTGCCGTTCATCGATTTTATCGAGAACACATTGCCCGACCAGATGAGCTTGCAATGCCCAGCAACCTAATCCGTTTTTGTCGAAAATTTCACGCCGTTTGGCGCAGTAATCGCTTTCTGTAACAGCCCGTCGAACTTCAAAAAGTTCTCCCCATGTTGCAAGTTCAAGCCCTTCATAACCGAAACTTTTGGCTTTGGGTGCAAGTTCCGCAAGTTTCAGGTCAGCCCATTGCCCGGTACAAAGTGTAACAGGTCGTGTCATGTCAAAACTCCTTTTGGGTTGGAAAATTGGTTGAAAATTACTGAAAAAATCATTCTTTGAATCGGTCAGTTCTTCAAACGTCTCAATTCGGTATTCGGTCAAATTTTTTCAGACTGTCCGTTATTGTACCATGCCGCAACGGCAATGTCGAGTCATCTCAATAAATTTTAAATCCACTCGGAAAATTCTTCTGAAATATTATTCACTGAAAGGTTGTTCACCTCTCACCTTGTCGTATCAATCCAATGAATAATTACAAATACACAAAAAATTCATGGCAATTATGTTTCGATTATTTGACGAATACACAATGCAACCATAACAAAGTGTAAGTATTACAAAAAATAGATACTTAATAACTCCTGTTCCGCACCGTAGGTAAAACATACCGTAGAATTGGAAGTTTTTCCCCGCCCCTTTAGGGGCATTGCATAACAACCCACCGCATCGCGGTGGGTTAAAGCACACTCCTAAATTTCGCCCTGAAAGGGCAATGCCAATCCGCTTTGCACTGCCCTTTCAGGGCGATTGTTGGGGAACTGTTACCCACCGCGTTGCGGTGGGTTGTTATGCGTTGCCCCTAAAGGGGCGAAGGAAAAAATGATATTTAGCCCCTCGTAACATGAGTTAATAATATGTGAGTTACTTTACAACAAAGTTGACCATTTTGCCGCAAATAATAATTTTTTTGACCAATATTTTATTCGTGAGAAGTTCGGCAATTTTAGTATCGGAAAGTGCGTGTTGTTCCAATGTATTTTCGTCAGCATTTGCCGGAACCAGAATTTTTGAACGTAATTTGCCGTTAATCGATACGGGAATTTCCAATGTTGTTTCACGAATTGCCGATTCGTCATAAACTGGCCACGATTCATAAGTCAACGTTTTACTATGTCCCAAAATCTGCCATAACTCCTCTGCAATATGCGGCGCAAACGGCGATAATAATAACGTAAATTGTTCCATTGCCGATTTCGGACGAACTTGTTTTTTCAGGAAAAAATTAGTAAATTCCATCATCCGCGCAATCGCCGTGTTGAACGACATATTACGAATATCTTCTGTTACAGATTTAATTGTTTTATGTAAGATACGTTTTTGTTCTGCCGTCGGCGTGATGTTTTGAACCGCCGGTTCCAGTTTAGGCTGCTCGGATGTAACGGAAACTATCATTTTCCAAGCCCGTTCCAAAAAACCGCGAACACCGTGAACACCGTCCATCGACCAAGGTTTGACCGATTCCAGCGGACCCATAAACATTTCGTACAACCGCAACGCATCGGCTCCATAATTTTCCACCACTTCGTCGGGATTTACCACATTGCCGCGACTTTTCGACATTTTATTTGCCCGACTGTCCACCTGAATTTCGTTTGAATCATCAGTGTTAATCAGAACAAAATGTTCTCCTTTTTTTGTAACTTGTTTCGCGTCCAGTTTCACCGAGTCAAGTTTTGTACCGTCGGATTTTAATGTACCGATACCGTCACGATCAACTGTTACACGTGTTGCGGAAATCCAGTTCCCGTTTGAATCTCTGAATCCGGTAAATTCCGTTTCACCAAGAATCATTCCCTGATTGACGAGTTTTTGAAACGGTTCCGGTTGCGAAACAATCCCGTAATCGTACAACACTTTATGCCAAAACCGCGCGTACAATAAATGCAATACCGCATGTTCCGCGCCGCCGACATAAAGATCAACCGGCATCCACGCCTTTTCAAGTTGCGGATCAACAAGCATAGTGTTATTTTTCGGATCGATAAAGCGTAAATAATACCAGCACGAACCTGCCCATTGCGGCATCGTATTTGTTTCACGTTTATATCTTTTTCCGTTGCGCTTGACAAACAACCAGTTTGCCGGAGCCTGTTCGAGCGGCGGTTCCGGCGAATTGTGTTTCGCATCAAATTTCAAATCCTTCGGAATATCCAGCGGCAGTTCCGACGGTTCCAACGGAATTGTTTTTCCGGTACGTTTATTGTCGGCATCAATTTCGTGCAAAATTGGAAACGGTTCTCCCCAAAAATGCTGTCGGCTGAAAAGCCAGTCGCGGAGTTTGTAATTCACCGCTTTACGTCCAATTCCGGTGTTACTTAAATCGTCCGTTATTCGTTCCTTAAATTCCGCCGTCATCACACCATTGTACGTACCGCTGTTTAACGCAACTCCCGGTTCAGTAAACGCTTCAAAATCAACACCGATATGTGCCGCACTGTCCACTGACCGGACAACCTGAATAATCGGCAACTGAAATTGTTTCGCAAATTCAAAGTCCCGCGTATCATGAGCCGGAACCGCCATAATCGCTCCGGTTCCATACGAACTCAGTACATAATCGGCAACCCAAATCGGAATCGGTTCATTGTTGACCGGATTCAACGCATAAGAACCCGTAAAAACGCCGGTCTTTTCTTTTGCCAAATCAGTCCGGTCAAGATCACTTTTTGATGCGGCTTGCTCACAATATTTTTCAACCGATTCCTGTTGCGCATCCGTTGTAAACCGTTTGACAAAAGGATGTTCCGGCGCAATCACCATATACGTTGCGCCAAATAATGTATCAGGACGGGTCGTATAAATCCGTAACACATCGTTTCCTGATTTGTTCGGAAAACCGGATTGTTGCCGGTTTTGTTTCCATGTGCTGTATTCTTCCTCAACCGATTGACGCCACGATTTGGGACCATTGATACGAAAATTTGTTTCTTCAATATCCGTATTGGCTTTTTCTGTACCAATAAAGAAATCGACTTCGGCTCCGGTACTGCGACCAATCCAATTTCGTTGCAGAGCCTTAATTCCTTCCGACCAATCAAGACCTTCGAGGTCGGATTCAAGACGGTCGGCATACGCGGTAATTCGTAACATCCACTGACGAAGCGGCATTCGTACCACCGGATGATTACCGCGTTCACTTCGTCCCTGAATTACTTCTTCGTTTGCCAACACTGTTCCCAACGCAGGACACCAATTCACCGGTGCTTCAACCTGATACGCTAACCGATGCTCATTTTTGTACACGTCAATATCTGTTACATCATCAGGAATCGGCAATTCGGAAATCGGTCTTCCTCGTTGTTCGTCGGAATCAAACCAAGTATTGTAAAGCAACAGGAAAATGTATTGCGTCCAGCGAAAATATTGAATATCAGTTGTTGCGACTTCCCGACTCCAATCGTACGAAAATCCGAGCATTTTGAGTTGCCGCCGAAAATTAGAGATATTCGTTTCGGTAATAGTTCGCGGCGGAATACCGGTTTTTTTCGCTTGCTGTTCAGCCGGCAAACCAAACGCGTCCCAACCCATTGGGTGTAAAACTGTTGTCTCGTTCATGCGTTCAAAACGGCAAACAATGTCGGTTGCCGTATAACCTTCGGGATGACCAACATGCAAACCGTTCGCACTCGGATACGGAAACATGTCCAGTACATACATTTTTTTGTTACCCGGTAGTCGGGGCGTTTCAAATATTTTGTTGGTTTCCCAATAGGTTTGCCATTTCGGTTCAATTAGTGCCGGATTATATTTCATAGGATTCACTCAAAAGCAGAAAGTAAAAAACAAAATTGAGCGTGCGGAATTAAAT